>CAZLPH010000158.1:0-5306 GCA_964561345.1 uncultured Candidatus Epulonipiscium sp. | reverse complement strand
ATTATTTTTTTACAATGGCAAAGCCGCTGGCGCCTTTGACTACTTCTAGCTTTGTCTTTTCCATCTTAATTACCTTGGCCCTTTTTAGCTTTGTCATATTCTTTACTAAAAAATCAATCTTTCTTTCCTCTCCTTGAATTTCTAACTCAACCTTGTTTTCATATCTATTGCGGCTTCTTTTTTCATTCCTAACATAGCCTACTAGCTCTAATCGCCTTGCAAGCTCTTGTCTTTTACTGTGGAATGTTACCTACCAAAATCTTCTCTCTCCATAAAAGGCAGCACCATCTGCTCCCCTTCAAATTCATAAAGACACACATCCACAAATAACCCCTCTTCAAACATTCGGTTGCAGCTAAACTCTAACCCATCAAAGGCCTTTTTAAAGTTTTCCGCCATAGCTAGAGGAACGGCCATTTCTTTAATACTACCGTTTACAATCATCACAAATATTTCTCTCTCAGCATTGTAATCTCCCATTTCAACTGTTGGGATTTGAATTGGAAAGTATAAATTATAAAACCCTAGTCTCCCGTCGATGGTTTCTAAAGCCTTTAGTATCTTTAGCTGTTTCTCTTCTACCCTTATCCAGGTTGATAAACTAGGGATGTAGCGACTACCTTTCGCTTTAAATACTTCAATGAGTTTGCTTATCTCATCTTTAAATTCTTCCGGTAATCCTGCTTCTCCTAAAGCCTTTTGTGCAAATACATGATATCTTTCTTCGTAATGTGCCAATGTTTCAAACTCACCTCTTATAGGGTAACACTCATCAGACCTTACTCTATCCATAGCTACATGCTGGCTCACATAGTCTATATCATAAGCATCACAGCTTTCCATTTCATCCCTAATTTTCTCAAAATGATTATTAGATAGCAGTTTTTTATTAAGTTCTGAGAGCCTATATTCTTGGACTTTTAACTGATTTTCCGATCCTTTTTCTAAGTAATTAATGCGATTCTCTATTTCTGATAGCTTAACCCTACTTTTTATTTCTTCTAACACATCTAACAAACCTTCTTTTTTATCCCCTAGGCTTGAATCACAGGCAAGACCTAAAAGATCTATAAAATTATGACCAAATATATTGGGAAGGTTTAGGTCCCCATTCATGCCCTCTAAGGCTTTTAGTAATCCTTCTATATCTGCCTCTAAGGCAAAATAGTGATGGGCCGACATACCGTATTCATCTATATACCGCCATAAATCTGGGAAAAAAGCAAAAAAGTCATCGTCTTTCTTTCGTGCTGCACTTCGGATTTCCTCATATAACATTTTCTTAGTTATCTCAAGAACTTCTTTTAAGTCCGATTTCAAATCTGAATCCAGAAGGTTTGTGATCCTCTTACCTGCTTCTTCTAGCTTATACTGATAAATAAGCATCAATATTTCTTCTTTTTCTAAGTCGTAGGAAGGCTCTATTTTGTGAATATAATTTATAATTTCCTTTGATGCTAAGAAATCTTCACTATCTACGGAACTTTTAAGTTGCTCATGATATTTTGTTAGGCTTTCCCTTTTAGCTATTTCTATGGACTCTCTTATTATCCCTATATCAGATTCTGATTTTAAAGCCATTCCCCTTTGCTTTTCTAAAAGTAACAAGGCAATATCGTATTCTTCATTTTCAACCGCTTTTAACCGATCTTCCCCTATTGTTTCAAATTCACAAATTTTAATAGCGCGGCTTATCTCTTCCATCTCATTAGCAGTTCGAATTCCTATTTCTTTTTGTTCTTCCAATAGGCTATAAGCTGTTTTGAAATCTTTTTTCTCTATGGCATAAATCCTTGACTGTTCTAATGTGGTGTATTGCTCTTCTTTAATTTCCCCTTCCAATAATCTAGCTGCTTCCTCATAAAACATAGGGGATTTAACTTTAATGTAGGCTAATTCTTCACGCGCCTTTGAAAAATCCTTTTCTGCAAGGTAGGCTTCAAAGGATACTAAACGGATTTTTTCAGACTTATCTTCTGGGTTTAAAAATAAGCCTTGATATACATTTAGCTCTTCTATAACCTTTTTGTATGCTTTATTCTCTGCAAAAGAAACCAATAAGCTCTCTAGATTCTCTATAGCATTCTGATAGTAACTCTCATATAAGCTAATAACAGTTATTAAATCTGATTTCAACTCACATATAATATGATAGTAATCATTTTTTGCTTCTAGTCTATGATTCTTACCTAGAATCTTGATATCACTTCCCGCTAAGTCATTATGAGCAGTAGATTCAACCAGTTCACGGTAATCTATTTTTTGGCTGGTGCCTCGAACTTCTCGCCAGTAGATGGCCTTATCTGTAAAAACCATCCCATCTTTTGCTGAGCCAAATAGTGTTGCATCATGTAGGAGAAATATTGTTTCATCGGTAATACCATGAGTTAGCTTAGCATTCTTTAATTTCTTATCTTGAATAGGTCCTTGGTTTAAACCATGAAGAGAGGATTTTCCAAGATATTTTATCGCAATTGTTTCTAGTTTTTCTCTCAATATTTCCATATAATTGTCTCCTCATCTTTATTATTTGATTAGCTAGCCAGTGATCTTTGACTTTTAGTAAGGGCAATCTCTTTCTTAACAGCCTCTGTCCTTACGACTTCTTCTTGCTCATCATTGACTTCAATTAAGGCTAAGCGTGTTAAGTGGGCGAGATATTTAATAACTAGTATATTATTATCAACCAGTTGTCTTTCTTCTTCTGTGTAATTCATATAATTAATTTCCCGGCTAACTAATTCTTCTAATTTTGAAATCCTAATCATATAGAGCTCATACAATTTTTCAGTCCTATCCCTTAATATCATGGAAAGATGGCGAAGTCTGTTAACATATCCCGTTGATTGATTCATCAGTTGAAGGGCTTCTTCCACTTTTTCTACGGCCTCTTGTGCCTTTTCCACACTTTCATTCCCCTTGATTTGCATTAGCAAACCTGTCACTGCCATAACAGGCCCTGCAACTGTACCTGCCAGTACAACTTTACCTAAGGCCATTCCGCCCCCACCTACTACTTTTGCCCCGCCCCCTAAAGCCGCTAGGGTAGCATTAGTAGCCGCTGCCCCATGAAGTCCACTAATGGCTGCCCCTGTAGAGGCAAAGCCAAAGGTCATAACACCCCCATAAGCAGCTGCTCCTGTTGCAGCTCCTGCTACTACTGACAAGGCTGTTCCTCCCAAAACATCTAGAGCTTTAATAGAAATCATTTTTATGTTATCTAGGGAAATATCCTCTAATTCAATTGCGTCATTGGTAACATTTTCAAATACAGGTCTGTTTTGAATCTTTTCAAATGCATCTGCAAACCTGAAAAAGCTGGCTTGGGCTTCTTGCTGATACATGCCTAAACGCTCTAATTCATTCAGTGTACGCCTTTTTTGCAAGTCAAATTCATTCTTTTTTGTGTTATAAACAGTATCTGCTAGCTTGATTGCCTTCTTAGCATCTGTAATCTTCATGGTCCCATCAACACCTGTAAATATCCCCGTGGCACCGAAAGCTGCCCCGGCAAGTAATAATAGTGATATAGCCATACTATCGCCTCCTCATTCAACGTTTTCCTACTTTAAATTGTTAAGGTTTGTGACTGATCCATCATAAAAGCATCCCGTTCGTCCCTGGTGGTATAGGGCATGTCAATTTTTAAAATCTTAAGCTTTTCTCTAAAAACCTCATTTTCTTCTTCTCTATTTTTTGCTTTAGATAAGGCCTGAAGTAAGTCTGATATATGCAAAACTTCTTTTTCTAACTTTTGGTAGTCTATGGCTTCTAGTTGGGCGACAAACTCTGTCAGTCTATGGGAAACTTGCGTATAATAATCTAACTTAAGATCAAATTCATCTTTAATCTGATTTGCAAAATCCACAAGTTTTCGGACTTGTTTTGAGTGATCAAAAAAGTATAGCAAGGAAACAGAAAGTAGGCCTGAAACCAAGGCACCTGCAAAAGCTGGAATAACATCTTGTAGCATCTTAGGTAAGAGGCTCATGTGTTTTGCTAAGACTTCTTGCAAAATACTACCTGCTGTTACAGCTGATACTGTCGCAACAATCTTGAATACCGCTCTTAGCACCTCACCATATGGCAGCTTATCCGGGTTGTATACTAAAATATTCACAGCTTCTATAATGGATGCCCATGATTGTCTAATAATACGCCCTGCTGTTGCAAATGTTGTCTTGTATAAGTTTGCTAAAATGGAGGTGACTTGCCCTAATGCCCCGGCTAGAATCCCTTGTTTGAAAGACTTAATATAATCCTTCCAGTGTTCCGAGACCCTAGCATAAGCCAATTCAAATAATTCTTTCATCCCGCTTAAAAACCCTTCCAGGGTAAAGTCTTCTTTCATCTCTTGTGCCATAACTGGAAATTCTTCACCTACAATAACCCAAACATCCATGATGATAAGACCTGTCGCCTCACGAACACCCATTTTAAATCCCATATTGGCTGTTGCAAGGGCGCTCTCAGAGAAAAACTTCTTACTTGTATAGTAGGTCTGGCTGATATATTGGTCTTGGTTTTTTTGGGCTTCATCTGCTTTTCTTCGTATTTTATCTGTATCTGCTAGGTCAAGTTGCTCTAATTTTACTAGTTTTTGTTGATCTTTTTGTGTAAGCCCTAATGTTTTTTCTTTGTTTTTGAGCACACTAATTTCCTGCTTGCGGAAGTCTTTCGTCTCATCTAATAAAGCGGCAAATTCCTTTGGATCCTTCTGCCCTTTAGAGCGGTTAATACTAGCATGGGTTTTAACTAGATTTATTTCCATATTAGCTATCTCTTCACCCGCAACACCTGCTAAAATCCTTCCTGGGTCATCATGAATTGTTTTGGCTGCAACAATATGGTCTAGATCTCCTGCATTTCTTAGGCCCATTCTTTTCCCTGTATAGCCGTCTATTAAATTACCACTTTTGTGACTCTCTTTGGCGTCACTATTTGCTTTTTTATAGTTGGTATGGCTATGATAGGCCCCTGAGTCATAAACGCCCCGGTTATCATAAGCTTTTTGATTCCCTGCGTTTGCATAATCTGTAACTGTTGCATCACGAACCGTATGTATTGTATCAACTTCTCCGCCCCGCCTATCCTTAAATAAGAGCATGTCCAAGCCAAATGATGTAACTACACTTCTAAATACCACATCTTTATAGGATGTTATTAAGTTTTCTGTGGTCTCAAATTCTGCTGTTTCTTGGTTGATTTCTTTTATATACGATATTTCTAGGTCCTTCATTATAATATCCCACCTTTTCATTATGTTTTACTAAGTTATCTATCAATATACTTTTATTACTAGTATT
>CAZLPH010000157.1:0-5448 GCA_964561345.1 uncultured Candidatus Epulonipiscium sp. | reverse complement strand
GGTTCACAACAACTTCAATAGCTGCCGTATTTACATCAAAGCTAAAACCATTAGGTGCTGTCACCTCTTTAATATAGTAGGTTCTAAAGTTTAAATCATTAATTCTAATCTGACCATTTTCGTCAGTTTTATAGGTTTTATCCCCTACTAATCTTTCCTCCCCGTTTAAAAGGTAATAAACTTTAAACTCAGCTTCTGCCGTTATAGGGGCACCACTCTCATCTATCTTGTTTATTATAATGCTACCTTTTTCTGGATCAGGGCTGCCAATGGTTCCACCACCGGTCCCACCACCTGATTGTTTAACCTCAATTGTAACCTTTTTTTCAATATTTCCTGTTACTGATTCCCCGTTAAAAAGAGCACTATTATTAATTGAGCCTGTTTGTTTGGCAACAACAGTACTATAGCTAACGGTATACTGCTCACTTATCTCTTCCTCAAAGGTAATGGTTAACTTTGTCCCCATTTCACCTGAGTCTGGAAGTGTTACCTCTTCTGTTTCTACCGTATATTTATTCCCCGGCAATGTGCTGCCATCTTGTTTAATAATCTTGACACTTCCAGTTACGTAAATTAAACCAGATCCTATTGTATCTTCTATCGTAGCCCCCGGGTCTATAGATGAGAGACTCTCATTGATACGTATTTTCCACTCTATCTCATCATCTATCCATACCCTATTATTTTTTATACCTGTGGCTTCTTTAAAGAGGAAATCATTATGATTTTCATAGGTTACAGTCTTTGAGATATCCTTACCACCTGTTACCTTAGCTGTATTTTTATAAGTAGGTTTTGATAAACCATTGATCTTTGTTTTGTACTGAATGACATAAGGCTGATCAATACCACTCGCAAACGTTAATGTGAATTTATCGTTTGCTTCATTGTAGACCACAGTATATAGGGTATCATCTATAGCATCTGCATTAGGATCCACCACAGTTGTCCCTTGAGTATTCACGGCATAGGGCTTCACTACAAGGCTAGCTTGATCAAATGTTTGACCATCTGTAAGCTCATCTGTAACAACAAAGGGATTTCCTCTAAGGTCTTTAGCCATATAATTAACATATACGTCCCATGATATTTCCCTATTTGGTCTATCTATTTGGCCATCTTTTCTGCCATTGTCCCGGGCTTCAGACTTCATTTTTCTATTTGCCTCAGGGTTTGCTATAATATCTGATTTGTTTCCATTATAGTCAGTCTTACCTGTTATACTAGCTTTATTTTTGCTATTAAGTGGGTCCGACTCATTTTCTTCATACAATAGGTCGTCTGGGTCAAAAGACGTTAAATAAGTTACGACTACCTTGCTATCTTCATAAACATCAGCTGCCGTAAAGGTTATTTTAAACCCTTTTCCATAATCATCTATAGGCACTACTGTATAGTCAGTATCTTTCACCAAAGGCTGACCCTTATGCTCTATCGCAAGACTATCTTCTATAAAAACTAATCTCTTGTTAGGAAAAGTATCTTCAATGACAAGGTTTGTATTCTTTCCCCTATAAAAATCGAGATTAATTTCCCAGCCAATCTCTTTTTCCACATAATCTATATTAGTTGATTTTTTGCTGTAGGCATTTTTTATGTTAGCTGACTGCCCACCTTCAATATCTTTATATATTCTTTCTCTGTCATCCTCACCACCTGGCCCTGGTCCTTCGCCCTCTCTTCCTGGTATCCATGAAATTTGAGCTGCATTTGTAAAATCCCCTTGGTGGTCAAAATCTGTAATCTTAGTTGAATACTTTACTGTATATGCTGTAGTTACCTTGCCTGGTAATATCAGTTTAAAGTCACGGCCACCTTCACCTGGTACTTGTAAGGTATATAAGGATGGGTCTACTTGTTGGCCATCTTTATTCCAAACTGATAAAGTCCCTGGTGTATATTCAATTCCTTCACCTGATGTATCTTCTACCCACACATCATATATGGTATCTTCTGCTTCGTTGACCTTTATGGTCCAATCAATCTTCTTGTCACCTACACTTATATTAGCTCCACCAGTTTTTTCAATCATTGAACCTCTCGTAACTTCAGCATTTGCAGTGTCACGGCCTAGTTCTACCTCATTTCCACCTTCTACCCCTGTTAAAATAGCAGTATTTTCAAAAGGAATCTTTATTCCATAATCCTCTTTTCTGTCCCCGTATTGAATATCTGTTATATATTCAATGCGGTATGGGCTATTAATATCACCTAAGTTTATTATTATTTCCCCTGAATCTAAAGTATAATCCACAGAGCTTACTTCTACCCCTTGTGATGTACTTCCATTCTGGTTTATAGTTAGATGGTAGACCTTAATCGAACCATCTTGTAATATTAAGTTTTCTTGTAATTGATCCTTAACTTTAGCATCCTTTATCTCTAGGTTTGCAACGTTTGCGTCAATAATCCACTTTATATGATCTGAATTTATGCCGCCTTTGTTAGGAATCCCATTTTGTTTTTCTATAGGCTCTCCAACTAGCCTAGAAACGGTGTGATCATCAGAGCCGTATACCCCATTATCTCCAGTGATACTAGCAGCATTCTTAAATGATTCATCCTTGTTTCCATCCTGAATCTTGGTTGTGTATATAATTCTATAGGCCGAATCAATATCACCGAGCAGGATAGGAAATGCCCTTTGATCTACTTTAGTTTGGTCTCCCGGTGTTAGGCTACCGTCTATCCCTACTGTCAAATCATATATTTCTATATTTTGTAAGGTTAAAGTATCTGGAAACACATCATTAACCTCAGCATTACCAATGGTCTCTAGGGCTGTATTTATATCTACTGTCCAGGTTATTTCATTGGCATTTAGGCTTTTATTTGCCTCACCAGTCTTTGTAATCTTAGCACCACCCCTGGGTTTAGCTTTGATTGTAAAAGTTTTACCTGGTATATTTTCAAATTTAATATGCTGAGTTGTATCTTCTTCAAATATAGACTCATTAAATTCAAAATCAACCCAAACATTACCCTTCCTACCTTTTAACCCAATAAGTTTTTCATTGAAAACTACCTTTAACTCTGATTCTCCCTCAGTAAGATAATAGGTGGCAATTTGAATTCCCTCGCTGTTAGTTAGTGGACCGGTTTCATCTCGTAATATACGCACTCCCTCTGGCAGGTCTATGGTTGCGTAGTCACCATTAGTTAATGACACGTCATCGCCTATTTTCCAGTCAATTTCTAGTCCTAAATTCATACCATCTTTAATTTCAATTTGTGTATTCTGATCTATTTCTACTTTATCTAGTTTTATTGTGAAATCTGTAAAGATATCTCCTAGGTCATTTCCCTCGCCTATACCCATTAATCCCATAGACTTTTTCCCTGGATTTGTGGCAAGTTCTAGTTTAAAACTTCCCCGGTAATCAAGATTGACCGTTATTGCCCCAGGCGTTATAGCTCCAGGTGTTACAACTTCATCACTTGGGTCTAAATCAAGAATGTCCATAGCACTCATAGTCTTAATTGTAATAGTACCATTTTCAGAAACTGAATATGTACCTACCACAGTTCCATCTATCCCTAGTAAGTTACCTGATTGCCGTGCTTCTAAGGTTATTTCATTTCCATGATCAAATGAATACTCCCTAGCTTCCTCACCATATTCAAGAGTAAAGGCCCAGTCCACTGTCCCAATGCCTTCCTCAATAGCAATCTTGTCAATTCTAAAGGCTTCTCTGCTCTTATTTGCAAATACTTTCCCACTAGCCACCGGCGCCACTATTTGAAACAGCAACGTCAAAACTAGCATTGTAATAATTCTATATTGATTCTTATAAAATCTCTTCATGTCTTTCCCCCTTACTTTAATTTGTTTTAATTTTCATCTTGCATCCCTATCAGTTCATTCTACCATTTACACACAATTCACTCATTGCCTTTCTTGACATTAAACCCCGCCTTTATTGACATATCCTCGCGTATTATACCAAGCTAGTATAAAACATAAAGAAGTTCTCTCATTCACAGTGTGATAATTACTTCCTTAAGACGAGATCGTTTGATTTCTTCCTTGTTTTTTTGCCTTATACAAGTTCTGGTCTACTTCTTCTATTACTTCTTCAAAACCATTAGTATCCGGTTTCACCGTATAGGCACCAATACTAATGGTTATAGAAAACACATGGTCATCATGCTTTATACGTTCTTTCTCTACAAGCTTTCGTAGTTTTTCTGCTACTTTATAAGCCGTCTCTTGGTTTGTGTTTTGTAACAGGACAATAAATTCTTCCCCGCCATATCTTGCTGCCCAATCAGTTCCTTGCCTAATGTTGCTTTGGATTAGGCCACATAGGGTTTTCAAAGCAGTATCTCCTGTTGGGTGACCATAAGTATCATTAACCTTTTTAAACCAATCTATGTCAATCATAAGAACAGATAAACTTTGCTTCTTCTCTGTCGCTTCATATATTTCTACAGGCAGCCGTTCATCGATGTAGTTTCTGTTATAAACACAGGTCAACGTATCTGTGACAATCTTTTTATTTAGTTCTGCAATAACCCGGTTGCTCTCTAGCATATACTGCTCATCTACACCTGTTAAAATATCATTACTGGTAATGTTCTTTATCATCTCCACAATATAGTTCTTACCATTAATATTAATAGGACTTGCCATAACCATGTACAGCTCATCACCCTGGCACTCTACCTTGATAAAGGTATCATCTTCTTTCATTGCCCTACCTGATATACAGTTGTCACACTTTTTTTCTTTTCTCCAAAAATCGTAGCAAACAAAGGTAAAGCTGTTATCTCCTAATGCACCACAGTTCACAACCCTTTTTTTAATAGGATCAATAACCCTCACCATATCAAATAGATTATTAAATAATGATAATGATGCTATGATACCGTCTATTTTTTCTGCCGCCAAGGCAAACACCTCATTCCTATAACCCATACTGATTATTAGCTAACAATCAGTATACTACCATCCCCTTCTCTTTTCTATGTCTTTTTTGTCCTTAACAGTCTCATTTGTTGCCATTGTGAGAATTCGCATACAAATCCACCTATATAATACTCTTCCTAATTATGGTCAGTTTTCTACCACTGTTTCTCCAAGGTGATAAGTTCTATGCCATGGACAGGAATGTGCAACCACTCTTTATGGTCTCCTGCTATATCAATATAGGATATTTCCATTTTAGGATAGGACAAGCCTTGCAGATAAGTTATCTCTTCTCCTGTCATGTTCTCTGGTGCGCCCATTTCTAGCCATCGGTCATAGACTGAGCCATGTTCCCTATTTAACTTATAACGGGTTACCTTGTATTTACCCTGTAAGTCCTTAATATCAATCTCTATTTCCTTATCTTGCTTATATTCATAGACAGAATAACGTTCCTTATGGCTCAAGGCCGTTACATCCCCATTTAAGAATAAGTCATCAAAGTAGGCATAGTTACATGCCAGTAGCTGAATATC
>CAZLPH010000156.1:0-5454 GCA_964561345.1 uncultured Candidatus Epulonipiscium sp. | reverse complement strand
TGCCCTTAGCAGGGGCACCTCTTCGGCCACTTGAGTACTTCTCCGAATTAAAGCTTGTATTTTGTTTCGTCTTTGTTCTCCAGACGCAAACATTATTCTATCAGAGAGTACTTATTATGTCAACCACTTTTATCAAATATCTTTACATTGCCTTTACAATACCCTTTACAAGCTTTATAAACTTTGGCTTTGCCTCATTTGCGACTTTAACAATTTCATCGTGATCTGGTGCATGCATGCTATCTGGATTGGCATTGTCCGTGATGCAAGAAATTCCAAGTACCTTCATTCCTGCATGATTTGCTACAACAACTTCAGGTGCTGTGCTCATTCCTACAGCGTCTGCTCCTAACTTTATTAACATCCTAAGTTCTGCCTTCGTACTATATGAAGGACCAGATATTGGTGTATAGATTCCTTGGCCTACTTCTACACCTTCTTTTTTAGCAACTTCTTTTGCCAAGGATATGAGTTTTTTATTATATGCCTGTGACATATCTGGGAATCTCACACCAAGGTCTGTATCATTGGGTCCTATTAGTGGATTAGGGATCATCATATTGATGTGGTCTGTAATAAGCATTAAACTACCTGGTGCTAAATCTGTTCTAAGGCCACCCGCTGCATTGGTAACAACTAGTTTATCTACACCTAGTTCCTTCATGACACGAACTGGAAAAGTTACTTCTTGTAGAGAATATCCTTCATAGTAATGAAAACGCCCCTGCATTGCAACAACTTGTTTTCCTGCAAGTTGACCTATTACAAGACGCCCCTCATGACCTTCTACTGTAGATTTCGGAAAGTAAGGAATTTGCGTGTAATCAATAATAGTTGCATTCTCTATTTCATCAACCAAAGACCCTAGGCCTGACCCTAGTATTAAACCTATCTCCAATTTAATATTACTTTGCTCTCTTATAGAATCTGCTGCTTTTTTTATTTTTTCTCTCATAATCTTTTTCTCTCCTATCTTCTATATAGTAGCTAGTAAAAAAGACTTAGGCAAATAATGCCCAAGCCTTTTTTATAATATGATTCATATTATTCTTCTATTTTTTCATCTTCTAGGCCAGTTTCTACTAAGGCTTCTTCTAAAGCATCCACATCTGCCAGGTCCTCAGTTACCTTAGCAATACAAACAACCTGGACACCTTCATGTACATTTACGAGTTTTACCCCTTGGGCGTATCTTCCTAGTGTGGAAATTTGGGATACATTAATACGTATAATAACGCCCTCTGATGTGATTATAAGCAATTCTTCCTCTTCACTTACGGATGTAAGCCCTACTATTTCACCTGTTCGTTCTGTTAAAGTAGCTATCTTAAGTCCCATCCCACCACGTCGTTGAGGTCTAAATTCTTCAATTTCTGTTCGTTTTCCTAGTCCCTTTTCTGTGGCAACAAGTATTTGTTCCCCCTCTTTTGGAACGGTTGCACCGACAACTTCATCATCGTTTAACCTTATGCTGCGAACACCCATAGCTGTTCTTCCCATAGGTCTAACCTCACTAGTAGCAAACATAATTCCTTTACCACTTCGTGTTCCTATTAAAATATGATCTGTGTCTCTTGTTACATAAACACCCATCAGTTCATCTTCATCCCTGAGTCCTAAAGCAATAAGTCCACCTTTTCGGATATTTTGGAAATCTGTTAAACTTGTCTTTTTAATCATCCCATTTTTAGTAACCATGGTTAAGAATAATTCTTCATCATATTCTTTAATCGGGAACACAGCTGTTACCTTCTCATCTGTGTCTAACTCAAGTAGGTTTATAATGGCCGTACCTCTTGCTGTTCGGCTTGACTCACCTATTTCAAACGCTTTAATACGGTAAGCCTTTCCTTTATTTGTAAAGAACATAATATAATTGTGGCTGCTTGTTACGAATAGGTTTTCTATGAAATCATCTTCTATTGTATTAATGCCAATAATTCCTCTTCCACCTCTATGCTGTTGTTTATACATATCAAGAGCCATACGTTTAATATAACCAAAATGCGTAATTGTAATAACATCTGTTTGTTCTTCTATGAGATCTTCAATATTATAATCCCCATCGTCTTGAACAATACCAGTCCTTCGCTCATCAGCATATTTACGCTTTACTTCAATTATTTCTTCTCTAATGACATTAGATAGAACATACTTACTCTCTAAGATACTCGTAAGATATTTAACAAGTTCCATAAGATCTGCATATTCTTTATCTATCTTTTCCCGCTCTAAGCCTGTTAAAGCACGTAACCTCATATCTACAATAGCTTGTGCTTGCTCATCACTTAAGTTTATATTCTCTATTAACTTCTCTTTAGCTTCTTGGGCATTAGCAGAAGCCCTAATTAACTTGATGACTAAATCTATCTCATCTAATGCTTTACGAAGTCCCTCTAGAATGTGAGCTCTTTTTTCTGCTCTTTCTAAATCAAACTTAGTTCTTCTTGTTACAATATCTTTTTGGTGCTCAATATAATACTCTAATATTTGTTTTAGATTAAGTGTTTTAGGCTCCTTATTAACAAGGGCTAGCATATTCATACCAAAAGTTTCTTGCATTTGAGTATATTTATATAGCTGGTTTAAAACCACATTGGGATTTGCATCTCTTCGCAGCTCTATTACTATGCGCATACCTGTACGATCTGATTCATCCCGTAGATCTGTTATACCTTCTATCCGTTTTTCTTTTACATGATCTGCTATCTTTTCAATTAATTTAGCCTTATTAACTTGGTAAGGTATTTCTGTCACAATTATCTTGTGCTTACCATTTTTCATTTCCTCTATGTCTGCTGTTGCCTTAACCTTAACTTTTCCCCGGCCTGTACGATAAGCTTTATCTATACCGTACACACCATGTATGGTTGCGCCTGTTGGAAAATCAGGCCCTTTTATAATTTTAATGATATCATCAATGCTAGTGTCTCTCTCTTCTTTATCCTCGTTATTACCTGTGGCATTATCAAGCATAAGGACAACTGCATCTACAACTTCTGCTAAGTTATGTGGTGGTATATTGGTTGCCATACCAACAGCAATCCCTGAGGATCCGTTAACAAGTAAGTTTGGGAAGTGAGCCGGTAGAACTTCAGGTTCTGTTAAAGACTCATCAAAGTTTGGTTTAAAGTCAACAGTATTTTTATCTATGTCTTCAAGCATACTCATTGATATTTTGGCCAACCTTGCTTCTGTATAACGCATAGCTGCTGCCCCATCACCATCTATGGACCCAAAGTTACCATGGCCATCCACTAAAGGATATCTAATTGAAAAGTCTTGGGCCATACGAACCATTGCACCATAAATAGACGAGTCTCCATGAGGGTGGTACTTACCCATGGTATCACCGACAATACGTGCTGACTTCCTATAAGACTTGTTTGCACCTAAGTTTAATTCACTCATAGCATATAAAATTCTTCTATGAACTGGTTTTAACCCATCTCGTACATCTGGAAGAGCACGAGATACAATAACACTCATTGCATAATCTATATACGAGGTTTTCATTTCTTTTTCTATATCGACGGTTATGATCTTATCTCTAACTATGTTATCTTCATTATTATCCATTTTTTATACTCCTTCCTCGTATTTAAATATCAAGATTTTTTACAGTACTAGCATATTCATGAATAAAATCTCTTCTCGGTTCTACCTTATCACCCATTAATGCTGTAAAAATCTGGTCTACTTCTGCAGCATCATCCATTTCTACCCGGACAAGGGTTCTTGTTTCTGGATTCATTGTTGTATCCCATAATTGTTCTGGATTCATTTCACCAAGACCTTTGTAACGTTGCAAGGAGATGCCTGTCCGTCCAATTTCCTCTAGTAGAGTTTCTAATTCTTTTTCATCAAAAACATAATAATCCTTTTTACCCTTTTGTACTTTATAAAGAGGCGGTTGGGCAATATATATATAGCCTTTTTCAATTAATTCTCGGTAATAGCGGTAGAAAAACGTCAGAAGTAGTGTCCTAATGTGAGCACCATCTACGTCCGCGTCAGTCATAATAACAATTTTGTGGTATCTAAGTTTTGCTATATCAAACTCATCTGTAATCCCAGCACCAAAGGCCGTAATCATATTACGTATTTCCTCACTGGCAAATATACGATCAAGGCGCGCTTTTTCTACGTTTAGTATCTTTCCCTTAAGGGGCAAGATGGCCTGTGTCTGCCTAGATCTTGCAGTTTTCGCAGATCCTCCAGCAGAGTCCCCTTCCACTAGGTAAATCTCACAAAGGCTTGGATCCTTTTCAGAACAGTCCGCTAATTTTCCAGGTAAGGCATTACTCTCTAGGACACTTTTTCGCCTAGTTAACTCTCTTGCATTACGGGCAGCTTCCCTTGCCCTTGCTGCCATAACACCTTTTTGAACAATGATCTTACCAACGTTAGGATTTTGCTCTAAAAAGTAGGTAAGCTGCTCTGCTAAAATTGACTCTACAACACCTCTTACTTCACTGTTTCCTAACTTACTTTTTGTTTGGCCCTCAAACTGTGGTTCTTCAACCTTTATACTAATAACACTGGTAATACCCTCTCTAACGTCCTCACCACTTAAATTTTTATCAGCTTCTTTTAACAAACCATTCTTTCTAGAATATTCATTAACGGTTTTTGTAATAGCAGCCCTAAAACCTGAGAGATGGGTTCCACCTTCTATTGTGTTAATGTTATTAACAAAACTGTAGACATTTTCTACATAACTATCATTGTGCTGAAATGCAATTTCAACAAATATGTTATCTCTTTCTGCCTCACAGTAAAAAACCTCTTTATAGATTGGTGTTTTGTTTGTATTTAAATAACTAACAAATTCCTTTATCCCACCTTCATAGTGAAAGCTTTTGCTTTTTACCGGCTCTTGTCTTAAATCCACTAACTCTATATTTAATCCTTTTGTTAAAAAAGCCGTTTCTTGTAACCTTTTTCTTAAAACATCAAAATCATATTCAGTAGACTCAAATATTTCATTGTCCGGTTTAAAATGTACAAAAGTACCCGTTATGTCTGTATTTCCTACTGCTTCTATTCTTCCAACAGCAAGTCCTCGTTCAAATTTTCCAGCATGAACGACACCGTCCACATGGACTTCTACTGTCAACCATTCTGACAGGGCATTTACAACTGCGGCACCTACACCATGTAGCCCACCTGAAACTTTGTATCCACCACCACCAAATTTACCACCTGCATGAAGGGTTGTTAGAACCACTTCAAGAGCTGATATTCCTTTTTCCTCGATAATACCCACTGGTATTCCACGACCATTATCTCTAACAGAGACCGAATTATCTGGATGAATAATTACCTCTATTTTATCACAATACCCGGCTAGTGCCTCATCAACTGCATTATCAACTATTTCGTATACTAGGTGGTGAAGACCTTTTGGCGAAGTACTGCCAATATACATACTAGGTCTTTTCCGTACCGCTT
>CAZLPH010000155.1:0-5466 GCA_964561345.1 uncultured Candidatus Epulonipiscium sp. | reverse complement strand
GTATTTGTTAAGCAAGCAAACCATATTCAAGAGCAACTAACTGAATATCAAAACAACCTTAATACCCAAGTTATAGACACAGTAAAAAGTGTTAATAACCTAACAAAAGGCATTCAAAGCCTTAATGAGAGCATTGCCTATTATGAAATAGGTGGGGATAACGCAAATGATCTACGAGATCAAAGAAACCTCTTACTAGATGAACTCTCAGGCATTATGGATATTAACTATAGAGAAGAAAGTGATGGAAGAGTCATTGTTACAGGTGAGCGTGTTACTTTAGTTGATGCCCAGTTTAGGGCTGAGATGACAACGGCTCAAACCGAAGCAAAAAGTCCCTTTGTAAAGCCAATCTGGAAAAATACAGGGACGGATGTATACCGTATGGACAAGGCTGCCACATCAATTAGCGGCGGAGATAACGGAAAGCTGAAGGCTCTTTTAATGATGAGGGGCATGAGCCCAGCAGATTCAAACACAGAGTGGGATGATATTGCCATTAATAATAACCTATCAGTAGATAGTGATGCAAATGCATACCTCATTCCAAAAGTCCAAAAAGAATTGGATATCTTTGTGAAAGAACTAGCCAAAACGATTAATGACGTGTTTTCACCAGAGAATGAAGATGAGAGACCCTTTGGCCAAGGGATACATGCTACGGTTCGCGGAACACCCTTATTTGTAGCCATTAATCCGGCAGCTACAGACCCAGCAGACCCGACGGCCGGTATGGGGGCAGGCAATATTCAAATCAATCCGAAACTACTGGAGAGTGGGGGGTATAATTACCTTCCAACATCAATGACTGGTGACGAGAGTGATACTGAGGTTATCGAAGATTTACTAGAAAAGTGGAACCAAGATAGAGAGTGGTTTGCAGATGGGGAAGACACAAGCCCTATTAAGAAAACAGCTACATTTAGGGGATTCTATTCAGAACTTATTGCAGAGCTTGGGGCTGAGGGTAGTGAAGCAAGAGGGCGAGCAGAAGAAAAAGGAATCTTAATTGCTGATATTGATAATTCAAGGCAAGCCATGGGCGGCGTCTCAACAGATGAGGAAATGACCAGCATGATGAAATATCAATATTCATACAATGCAGCAGCGCGTATGATAACAGTCCTAGACGGTATGATGGATACAGTTATAAATAGAATGGGAATATAGGAGGTAAGCCATGTCATTTTTTGAATTAAATATAGGGGCCTATGGTTTATTTGCAGCCCAGCAAGGCTTAAGTGTAACATCAAATAATATTACTAATACCAATACACCAGGTTACTCAAGACAAGTCCTAACCCAAAAAGCTGGTAGAGCCTTGCCAGGTGCAGGCATAGGAATGAAGGGAACGGGTGTTAATGTAACGGGAATTGAAAGAGTTAGAAACTCCTATTTAGATACAAAAATATGGAGCCAGAAGCCTATATTAGGTGAATATAGGGTGAAATCTGAACAACTATCATTAATAGAAGGTGTTTTTGGAGAGCCTAGTGATGTGGGTTTTACAGCTATATTTAACGATTTTTTTGATAGCTTAGATGATTTATCTAAGATTCCAGATGAGGGAGAACGAAAAGTTGGCGTCATGCAAACAATGAAGAGCTTCACCCAGTACTTTAATGGGACAGCCAAATCCCTTGAAAAGTATCAAAGAGATTTAAATTTTGAAGTTAAAAATAAAGTAGATGAAATAAATATCATATCTAGGCGACTAGAGAGTTTAAATAAACAAATATACCAAGCTGAGATTCACGGTGGTGGCACAGCAAATGGCCTCCGTGATGAGCGAGAACTGCAAATAGATCGTTTATCAGAGATTGTTAATGTGCAAACCAATGAGTATGAAGTGGCAGGGCCAACAGGCAAGCCAGAACTTAGATACTCAGTTAAAGTGAACGGACAAAACCTTGTAGATCACTTTACGTCAAGAGAACTAGATATTAAAATTAGAGAAGATAAAAACAATCCTGAAGATGTAGAGGGGCTCTACGACATTGAGTGGAAAGATGGCTTAAGCTTTAAGATGAATGACCCTAACTTAAGTGGGGAACTTAAAGGTGCCATTGATATGAGAGACGGGAACGCCAACTCAAATCTAGATGGACAAGATCCCTATGCTTATAGGGGGATACCTTATTATATTCAGAGGCTAGATAATTTTGTTTATGAATTTGCTGCAAAACTTAATGAAGCTTACAGTGCTGGCGTTAATGCAGATAGTGATGAAGAGAGCTTTATGTTTGGATTTGACGGAATATCAGAAGAAGAAATGAAGGCTGCTATAGCAGATCTGATGTCGGATGAGGGGCTTACGGAAGTAGAGGCAACTAAGCAGATTTATAAAGATAATCTTAAGGCGTCTAACTTCACTGTAAACCAAGATATCTTAGATGACCCAAGTAAAATCCGGACAACGAAAGATAAAGATAAACTACCAGGTGGCAACGATCTTATTCTAGATATTATGGCTCTAAAACATGACCGAACAATGTTTAAAGAAGGGGAAGCTAATGACTATATGATTTCCATCTTTAGTGAACTTGGTATCAACACCAAAGAAGCTAATATGTACAATACGTCACAGTCTAATATGGTTAATGCCATTGAAAACCAAAGGTTATCAGTATCCCAAGTAGACCAAAATGAGGAAATGCTAAGCCTGGTTAAATATCAACAAGCCTACCAAGCAGCAGCAAGGATTATTTCTACAATGGATACCATATATGATATAACAATTAACCGTTTAGGTATATCCTAGAAAGGAGAATATAGATTATGCGCGTAACAAATGCAATGCTTAGTAACAATATGATGCTAGGCCTTAATAAAAATATGAACCACTTAAATACACTATACGACCAAATGAACTCCCTAAAGAAAATCCAGCGCCCATCTGATGATCCAATTATCCTAGGACGCTCTCTTAAGCTTAGGCTTAACGTACTAGAGACTGAGCAATATAAAACCAACGTAGGGGAAGCCAAGTCCTGGATGGAGGTAAGTGAGAACTCTATTAACAATACACATGCAATATTTAATGATATTAGATACCAATATACCCAGGCAGCTAACGGACCTTTAGGTGTATCAGATAGGGAAAAAATAGCAGAAACAGTTAAACAGCTTAAGAATCAACTGGTACAAGAATCTAATGCTAACTACGCTGGGCGAAATGTCTTTGCGGGTTATAAGACGGATAAGAAAGTGTTATTTGATGAAAACAAAACATTTGAGGCGCCAGAGGGACCAATTGAATTTAGGCAAGAATTTGGCCAAAAAAATGTAGAGACTGTTACTTATAGAGAAGAAGAGTACCATAGAATTAGATTACCTTACGGGGATATAGATGGAGCGGACGCTAAATTCACAACTGATCCTGACCCAGCTCCAGACTTAGATGTAATTTATATAGACAGCACAGATAATCCAGCTTCTGCAGACCCAGCTCTAGATCCACCTGTAGAGTCCTATTATCACCCTGCCCCTGGTAAGGCGTATTTTATGAAGGACACAGGGGAACTTATTCTAAATAAAGAAGATGCTAAAAAGATTGAAGACATCACAATTGTATACACAAAAAGTGAGTTTAAAGTAGGAGACCCGAATCCAGAAGTGTTTTTTGAGGTTGAGCCGCCAATATACACAGGCCCCAAGGATTCCAAAAAGATAGAGTACGAAATCGGAATCGGGACTAAACTAGATATTAATGTACTAGGAAAAGATCTATTTGATCCCTTAGCCCTAAGAGATATTGATGAAATCTTACGTGTTTTAGAAAGCTATGAGGGCATAGAGGAAGAAGTTACTGGTGATGACTCAACTAGGAGTGTGAAAGAAACAATAAACTTATCCAAGCTGTTTTCTAACGGAATCGGAAAGATGGATGATGCACTCAAGAAGGTTTCAAGCCAACAAGCAGACCTTGGAAGCCGTATGATGAGGCTTGATCTCACAGAAAAACGCCTAGGAGATGATGAGATTAGTTACACAGACTTGCTCTCTCGCACGGAAGACGTGGAGCTTGAAAGAGCCTTTATTGATTTTAATACCCAGTACGCTGTATATCAATCGGCACTTCAGGTAACAGCTAAGGTTGTACAACCAACCCTAATGGACTTTTTAAGATAATAAATAAATCTTTAAGATAACAAACAAAGCAAGGGACAGTTAAGTAACTGTCCCTTCATGCCATATAAAAGGAGAAAAACCATGACCATAACCACCAAAAACTTTGGAGAAATTGAAATTATAGACGAAAAGATAATTACTTTTGAAAAAGGAATCCCAGGTTTTAATGACCTTAGCAAATACATTATTATAAACGACGAAGACGAGACTAGTCCTTTTTGCTGGCTGCAAAGTATAGAAGAGCCGGAGCTAGCATTTGTCCTTGTGAATCCTTTTTTAGTTTATCCAGATTATAAGCCAAACTTGCCAGAAGCTGAAATAGAAAAACTAGGAGAGGCCACACCAGAGGACTATAGCGTCTTAGCCATCGTTAAAGTACCAGAAGAAATAGAAAAAATGACAGCCAACCTAATGGCGCCGATTGTTATTAACCTAAAAACAAAAAAAGGCAAACAAGTCATTACAAATGGTGAGGATTCCTTGGTTAGATTCAATATATTTGAACAGCTTAAAAATAATGGGAAATAGAAAGAGGTGAAGACATGCTGGCATTAACGAGGAAAAAGAATGAGTCTATTATAATAGGCGACGACATTGAAATCAAAATCCTAGATATATCAGGTGACAAAGTACGAATCGGCATAGAAGCACCTAGGGATATTACGATTCACCGCCAAGAAATCTACCTTCAAATCCAAGAAGAAAATAAAGAGGCATCTACTAATACATTAGAAGGCTTAGCTAAGTTTAAAAGCCTATTTAAATAAAGAGGCTAACAATTTTTACCAAGCCAACCGATATATAAATTGTTAGTGGCCACCAATAAGCGCTAAAGTTATTAACTGTGCAAGTACCCCCCAACAACTTCAAGGAGGGGTAAAATGAAAATTAATAATAACATGCTAGAAATTCAATCTCAAACACAAGTTAAAAAGATAGAAGTAGTAGTAGGGGCATTAACTGAAAATGATGTCAAAGATCACGGAACAGCAACTGGGGTAGCTAAAACGGTTAATAAGCAAAGTAACAAGATAAGGCAGCGCCAAATTCCTGAAATAGAAGATGCAGCAAAAAGAGTTAGAACTGTAGATAAGGCTATTGAAGTAATGGGACAGATAAAAAGAGAGACGACCCAAGACCCTTCAGTCCTTATATCTGCCGGGGCTAACCAAGGAGCAGGAAGGGTGTTAAATTTACTTGGATAAAAATTTTTAAAAAAGCTAAAGTCTTTTTGAGAGTCATCCGATATATAAGGTGAGCAAGAAAAGGCGTAAATAGTGGCCACTATTTAAAAGCTAACTATTAAAAGTTTTTACAAAAAAGGCTAAAGTAATT
>CAZLPH010000154.1:0-5475 GCA_964561345.1 uncultured Candidatus Epulonipiscium sp. | reverse complement strand
TTGCGGCGAAGTTTTCCGAAGAGTTCACTGGAACAACCGTGGAAAGAAATCTATCGTCTGGCGCTGCGTTAGCCGCTTAGAAAACACCGGCTTATTCTGTGATGCTCGGACGGTATTAGAAAGCACCATAGAGGAAGTGCTGGTTACCGCCATAAACAATACGCTGAGCGGTAAGGATACTTTCCTCTCCACGCTCCGGAATAACATCACCACCGTCTTAACCAAAGAAAACGACCAGACCTTAGCTGACATAGATAATAAGCTGGAAGATCTGCAAACAGAACTTCTTAAACTGGCCAGTTCCAATGCTGATTATGAGAAAGTTGGCGAAGAGATTCACCGCCTGCGTGACAAGAAGCAAAGCTTGATGGTTGAAAACGCAAACAGGGATGAACTAAAAAAGCGTATAGCTGATATGAGCGCCTTCCTCCAGGAACAGCCCACCGTTATCACTGAATATGATGAGCAGTTGATCCGGCGGTTGATTGAAAAGGTCACAGTGTACGAAGATAAATATACCGTGGAATTTAAGTCAGGTGTGACGGTGGATATAGAAGAATAGTAAAGAAATAGGCACTCTACGTGAATTTGAATGTAGGGTGCTCTACATATTAATTAACTAAACATTGATTTAAAAAATTCCCAAACCTTCAGAATGGACCCACCCACATCTAGTATGAACTCACCCATATCCTTAGCTAAGTCTGGATAAATAATAAATATAAAAGTAGCCCCAGTTAACGCAAGCATTATATAATTAATTCTTTTATTTCTATTTTCATTTTTATAAGCTGCTAAATGTTGAAGGATAGAAGTTTTTTCATTGAATTCCTGTGACAATGTATTAATTTGTTCTATGATCTTATTCTTTGCTGCTATTGGTAATTCTAATAAAAACCTATAATCATAAGAATGTTTTAATTTTATATCGCCAAATATATTGGAAATATTGTTTTGTGCTTTTTCCCATATATCATCACATACATATCTCCTATAATAGTCCATATCCTTTTCATATAAATATCGAAGTTTTAACAACTTATTTAACCTATTTTTCTCGAGCTTTATTTTATTAAGTTCGAGTTTGTATGTAATTAATTCTTTAGCAGCTATTTCATTTAGTGCGTCTAGTAAAACAAATTTGAAAATACTAGTACTCAAATCTTTGAGCTCACTAACTATCTCAAAGTCAATAGAATAATATCCTAGAGTTTCTTCCATTGTCCTATCGTTTACGATATAAATCAAATCTGTTCTAGTGTTATTCTCATACCTCGCACTGAGATTTGTCTTGAAAAATAATTTACGAGATTCATCAATAAACTGTCCTTGAAAACTAAAAACTCCTACTGAATCCCAAAATTCGCGTGTATTTTTATCTGTGTAATGTATATTTGTTTTATAAATATTAATACTAGGTGGGTTGATTGCCTTTTGATGAAGTGTCGTTAAAAAATATTTTTGTATTTTGTTATAAAATCGCCACTTCAGTACTGTTATTTTTTCATATATTAAATCACTCTTTAAATGAGCGTTATTATAATAACTAACACCATAGGTCCGCTTCCCTCCACTAATTTTATGGTTATGTGTAAATCCAGGAATAATATATCCTTCAGTTTTAACATAATTGTTATCTATTATATGGGCTTGCTCTTTTATGCAATTATCAGTAACATACAGATGAAATTCCACAGATAGGTACGAAGAATTAATATTTTTTATATAAACATCAAAATAAGAAATCTGTTGCTTTATTATCTTATCCTCTTCAAAATCAAATCTACCAATATCAATCCAGTCATACCACGAAGTTAAAGTGTCATCCATGTTTTCAATATTCTTAAGAATCTCATCAATGGATTGTTGCCCTCCAAAAAATTTATGTGAATAGTGTCTTTTTAACAGCTTAATTAGGCCTGATTTCAACTGGGGAATATTTTCTCTCAAAATAAGATCAGATGTAATAATACAAACAGGAACATAATACTTTCCGTCAGGAATAGATGAGTCCTCATCACTGAATTGATGAGGTTCGACGAAGTTACGAACGTAAGCACGTTTTCGATCCTCACGTCTTGCCTTTTTAAATGTGATATATTGGAGAACAAAGCACTTAAGCTTTACGAATTTATGCTTTATTTTTTCAATATTTCTTTTCCTTTTTACTCCATAGTATCTCATATTACTTCGCCTCTGTATCCTCCCTCGAAGGTAATAAACATGCTATTGTGAGGCTATGATAGTCTAACATCCAACCTGCTCTCACAACCCTGCATTTTTCAAAAAACATCTATTCTGCTCTGTCATTAACCCCTGTCATCTATTCTGTTCTGTCAGCAAGCAACGACATCTATTCTATTCTATCACACTCAAAATCAGCCTCTTTGATTTGTTTCCGAGAGCCGAAAAATGTGCCTATTTTCAAGTCAATATTATTATCCTTAAAATCTTAAAAGCCCTTATTTACAGCCTTTTCAAGGATACTATTTTTCATTCCTTGTTATCAATACGCAACTCTCAACGTGAAGTTTTTAGGCTATTTCACACTTTCCTAAAAATACAGTAAAAGTGCTGTATTTGTGCTGGTTTGACATCTATCCTGTCCTCTCGAGAAATAATTCTCGATTAGGCTATTTCAGTTTTTCGCCGCTTTGACTTCCTTTAATTCGTCTTTTATAAATTATGTGCAGCAACGTTTGTCGCTGCGGCACTACTTTACGCTGGCTGCCGCTTCACTTCTAGTAGTGCCTCCGCTGGTTATCTAGCAACTTAAAATTCTTAAATCTTAACTGCGGACACACAAATTAAAAATAATGCGTGGTATAAGATCCTTCGCTATCGCTCAGGATGACAAAAAGTAGCATCTTACTTCCAAGTCACTAAGTAAGCAGCGTGGGTGCTACTCGTAGCGGGTATTTAGTGGAGTCAGCGTTAAGCGAACGCCGGCAAATAAGCGTTAAGACCGGCAACGGTTTACATGCAGAAAGCAGCGGGGTTTTGCCGGTTAGCTTTTTTGACAAGTGAGTAGCTGACGGAACGGTAGCCCGCGAAGAGCAGTACCTACGCGGCGGCAGCAACCGATGATTGCTCCAAGCATATGTGTCCCTCCGTATTTCTAAAGCAGCCATATCAGCGCATTGAATATGTCAACACTGAAGTTATATAAATCTTCACGCTTTTTGCGGCAAGACGGATGATAAAAGTCCAAGAAAATACTGTTGCCCACTCGGAAATAATTTGTTTTCAGGCTGCCGGTCAGGGGGGGTGTTTGCACCTCACCGCCAAAAATCTCCCTTGCGAAATTGAAAACCTGGTTGCTGCCGCAAATCACAATATCTGGGTCTATGTAGGCAATCTCTTTGCGCAAAACCTCAAGAGCCACTTTGCTCTGCAAATAGCTGTTCAAATCCTTCCAGTCAGTAGAGGCGCCGCCCCATGTTTTTTTGAGATTGACGATCGCTGTTTTACTGAGGTTTTTCCGCAACTTTTCTGTATCAAGCCGCCCGTTGGCCTGGTACTCTTCATACGAGATGTGTTTGCCTGATAAGATGTCATAGAAAACATCCAACCACATACAGAGATTAGTAAATGCTTTTTTATAGAATACACGGCTGTTCTCCTCGTCTCCGGGCTCGTCATTTGCTTGCTGGTGCTGAAGCCATCCTCTGTAGTCCCAATCACTATAGCTTTCCTGGGTCTCCCCGCGGTCATCATTTCCGTTTGTCTCTTTGAGAAGGAAGATAACCTTTTTGGTCTGTGCATAGAAAACTGCCTCATCGACGATGCCGTCAAAGCATATGCCGTTTGGGGTTTCCTGTGTTGAAACATCCGCCTGCAATAGGGCCTCGTGATTGCTGATTAACAGATCTTTAATTTTTTTGTTTACTGACTGCATCGTTCGATCCTTCTTTCTGTTTTTTCAATAATTAAATGTTGTTGAGTTGGCTTTACGGAACAAGCGTTGGCCGATGCAAGAACAGATTTCCGCCGCTGCGATAGTTTTCCAGCGTGCCGTTCACAGTTACGGTTTCGCTCTCCCATGCCGAAAAGGGTATTCCGTCCAAGTTATCTGTATCATAGAAAAACAGCTTATCACAGTCAAAATAAACCGCATTGCCATTTCCATCAGCTTCTTGAAAGCACACTGCAGGCTCTAATTCCATACACCAGGTAGGAAAGGTACCGCTGTTTTGTGTAATTGCACCGGTGACGGTAACTGTATCTCCCACATTTTCATCAATGTGTTTTTCTTTACCTGTATAGTCAAACAGTGTTTTGCTATGGCCAGCATTCTCATTGGAATCTTGAAAATTATCGTTTTCATCGTTGGCGGAGGTTAAAGTGGCAGGGTCTATCCCCCAATAAAAATCTTCTTTACTTTTTAAATAATCCCAACCATCTTTGTTTCCTATACCAAAATTATAAGTATCCCAAAAACAAAATCTATCAAATACTGTTTTACTATCTGCGGGGTCATAAGTAAAGTAAAATAACGAATCACTTTTACTTTGCTGACGATTAGAGTTTTCATATTGATAGACAAGTTGAACAATGTATCTATTGTATCCGTCAGCTTCAACCTTACTGCCTCCATATGATAAATTGAATATTTTATCCATATTCAAATTGTATTCTTCGTTCAACATTTTTGCGTTTGCAACAGCCTGCTCATCGGTGAGAACAAGAGAATCCTGTTTGTGATTGGCACTACCACCCCCACTATTATCTGTAGGTACGGCACCACATCCTGCGAAGTACAAAAGGGTAAGTAGAATTAGACATGCAACAAATATTCGCTTCAAAATACATCCTCCCCCAAATGACATAAATAGTTATAATCCATATAGAGTTCGTTACAAAATCTAAAATCACTCTTTTTTATTATCTTATTTTCAAATTTCGTCAAATCGAACAAAAGTATCAATAAAGAGGTTTCGCATTAGCTGCTTACAATACATAGATGAATCAGGGGGACAGGTACAGTGATTCACAAATGGATTAATCCTACTTTAAGGAATCAAAGTTTTAGGGGCTTCGGGGCTCCTTTATTAGTACCCATTCTATAAACATTGCAAAATAGTTCTACCTTTAATACATACTTTCAATAACCTCTAAATGAGTGAAGCAAAGAGCTTAATCTTTCATTTGTCTTTATGAAATTTAATAGGTAATCCTCTGTTATTACATATTGTTTATTCATTCTATCCTTCGTAGCCAATCTTTGCTCGCCATCTTTATCGGTTATTTGAAAACTATGCACTATTCTATTTCTCATATCAACTATTTCGTCAAACAAACTTGATATGGTGGTGTCTGATGCCTCTGTTATAGTATCATTTATGGGTTTTTTAAGACAACCAGAAGTTTTGTCAATCAATTCATACCAAGAATAACAACTATTATCATGGTTTAAGATATTCTCTATAATAAAGCTATTGTTGGAATTAAAAACACATATAGCACTTCCTACTA
>CAZLPH010000153.1:0-5636 GCA_964561345.1 uncultured Candidatus Epulonipiscium sp. | reverse complement strand
GAATATCTAAAGCACGTGCAACGATTACTGCGTGATTTGTCTCATCTGGTGAGTTGTCTTCTACAACAATCCCGCTTGCACGTTTCATATATGGTAAAAGTGAATTATCTGTTTTTGTGGTAACAAGTATGCTACCGTTCTTAAAGTACTTGTCTGCTTCTGCTAATACTTTAACAACACTGGATTTTGCTGTTACAACTTTGTTACCATAGCCATTTCCTTTAGCTAGGACATTTCCAACGTGTTGAACCCTTAGAACGTTGGTTGTACCGGATACACCTACAGGCGCACCTGCTGTTAGAACAACTAAATCTCCTTGCTTAATTAAACCACTGTTTTCTGCACTTTCAATAGCTGTTTCAAAAATTTCATCTGTTGTTGCTTTTGCTTCAATTAAAATTGGGTAACAACCCCATACTAGATTAAGCTGGTAAAGTACTTTCTCATCAATTGTACAAGCAATAACTGGGCAATTAGGCTTGTATTTAGATACCGCATGAGCTGTATAGCCTGATTTAGTGACAGTGATAATACTAGCTGCTTCTAACTCCTCAGCTGTTCTACAAGTCGCATGGCTAATTGAATTTGTAATACTTACTTCCATTGCACTCTCATTAAGTGGTTCGTTATATTGTGCTGCACTTTCCGCTCTTTGTGCAATACGTGCCATCATCTGGATTGCTTCTAATGGGTAGTCCCCTTGAGCTGTTTCACCTGATAACATAATGGCAGATGTACCATCAAAGATAGCGTTGGCAACGTCACTAGCTTCTGCACGTGTCGGACGTGGGTTTCTAATCATTGAATCTAGCATCTGTGTTGCTGTTATAACGACTCTTCCTTTAGCATTTGCTTTTTCAATAAGTTGTTTTTGAACAATCGGCACTTCCTCTGGTGGGATCTCAACACCAAGGTCTCCACGGGCAACCATTATGGCATCTGTAACTTGAAGGATTTCATCAATGTTATCAACCCCATCACGGTTTTCAATTTTTGCTATAATGCCAACATGGGCACCATTGTTTTCTTCAAGAATTTGACGAATTTTAAGGACATCTGATGCATTTCTAACAAAAGATACTGCAATGAAATCAAACCCTGCTGTCACACCAAATATAACGTCTGAAATATCCTTCTCTGTAAGAGCTGGAAGATTTACAAATACATCTGGTATGTTAATTCCTTTACGAGAACTAATTGTTCCTGGGTTCTCAACCACACATACTACCTCTGTGTCTGTTAAACTTTTAACCCTAAGTTCAATTAGACCATCATCTATTAGAACACGGCTTCCCTTTTGCAAATCATAAGGAAGGTTTTTGTATGTGACACTGACCCTGTTTTGGTCTCCTTCAATATCTTCTGTTGTCAGAGTAAATGTATCCCCTAGGTTTAGTTTGATTTCTGCATTATCTTTGAAAGCACCTGTACGAATCTCTGGTCCCTTTGTATCTAGTATAAGTGGTATTGGCTTTCCTGTTTCTTTTCTAACTTGTTGGACTGTTTTAGCCGTTTTACCATGTATTTCGTGATTATCATGTGAAAAGTTAATTCTTATGGCATCTACACCAGCACCAAAAATCTTTCTTACTGACTCAACGTCTCTTGTTTTTGGTCCTAATGTACCAATAATCTTGGTTCTACGCATTACATTTTCCTCCTGATTGTGAATTACGATAATAATATACTTGTGTCATACATCTCTTCGTCAATTTCTTTTGTCATCTCTAAAGCTTCATTAATATCAAAGTCTGTGTACTTGCCATCTTTAAACGAAACAACGCGCTTTGCTTTACCTTCTAGTAAAAGATCCACTGCGTAGTTCCCCATCATTGATGCATGCATCCTATCGAGTGCTGTAGGAGACCCACCTCTTTGAAGATGACCTAGGATACTAGCCCTTGTTTCCATCCCAGTAATTTGCTCAATCTTTTTAGCTAGTTTTTCAGACCCACCAACACCTTCTGCAGAAATGATTAAAAAGTGCTGCTTACCCTTGTGCTTATTTTCTAAAATCATTTTGATGATTTCTTCATCTGTTGGAACTGGTTTTTCTGGAATAAGTGCAAGCTCTGCTCCGTTACTTAAAGCACTCCAAAGAGCAATATAACCTGCGCGTCTCCCCATCACCTCTACAATCGAACATCTCTCATGAGATGTTGATGTGTCCCTTATTTTATTAATTGCATCCATTGCTGTATTGACGGCCGTATCAAATCCTATTGTATAGTCTGTACAGCTAACGTCTAAGTCAATAGTTCCTGGTATTGCAATTGTGTTAATCCCAAGGTTTGCTAATTTCTCAGCACCTTGAAAAGAACCGTCTCCACCAATAACAACCAATCCATCAATGCCAAACACTTTACAAATCTCTGCGCCACGTTGTTGTCCTTCGGGTTTTAGAAATTCTAAACATCTTGCAGTTTGAAGAACTGTTCCTCCTCGTTGTATAATGTCGGCTACTGAGCGTCTGTCCATTGGAAAAATATCCCCTGTAAGTAGGCCATTAAATCCTCTTCGAACACCCATTACATTAATTCCTTTGGCTGTAGCTGTACGTACGACTGCCCTAATTGCTGCATTCATTCCTGGTGCATCTCCACCACTTGTTAGAACCGCGATCGTATTAATCTTTTTGCTCACGTGACAACAACCCCCTATTTGATATATTAAAATTGTTTTATACATATTGCGACATTCATATTGTACTTAATATAAATCTAAAAAGCAATGTTACGAATCACTTTTTGGCACTACTACACATTCCTTTCCTAATAACAAACTCAAATCATGTATAATTCCTCCATTGATTTGCACATTATACCGACTTGGAAATGGTTTCTGCTCACCGGTTTCTAGAGATTCAACGACTACAGTAGCATTTCCTTTGTAATTTCCAAAAATATATAACAGTTTACGACGAACATCTTTGGTTCTTTGTTCTTGTGATAACCTTAAAATAACAGTTTGCCCAAACTCTTCCATTCCTACTACTTTCTCACATATCATCTTGGCATCTTCTTCTTCTTTAAGCGTAACCTTACCATCTATTAAGACAATACGATCCTCATCAAAATAATGGGCACCTTTTTCATAGATATTAGGAAACACAATTACTTCAATGGTTCCTAATACATCTTCTAAGGTTACAAATGCCATTGTTTTATTGTTCCTTGTTGTAATCACTTTCTTTTGGACAATAATACCACCTATTTTAGCCCTTTGCCCATCCTTTAGTGGCCTCTCTTCATCTATATCATCTGGCAGACGAAAATCTTTACTTGTGGCACTGGTATGGGTCCTAATTTTTTCTTCATATTCAGCAAGCGGATGGCCACTTAAGTAGATCCCAAGGATCTCTTTTTCTAGTGTTAACAAAATCTTGGAAGTATATTCCGCCATATTGGGTAGCACATCTTCATTTTTAACATCTTCCTCTTCAGCGCCAAATGCGAACAGGTTGATTTGCCCATCAATATTCTTTTTTCTAGAGAGAGTAATACCATCTGCAATTTGCTTATAGACCGCATGGTACTGGTTTCTGTTCCCCCCTAAAGAGTCAAATGCCCCAGCTGAAATTAAGCTTTCAATGGCTCTTTTACTGGTGTCCCTAGATTCCATTCTCGTGTAAAAATCCGTTAAACTATTATAGGGCCCATTAGCTTCTCGCTCCTTAACCATAGCACCAATCATCTTTACACCAACATTTTTAATGGCTGCAAGGCCATATCTAATCTTATTATTGCTTGTGGAAAAGAAGCCATATCCTTCGTTAATATCAGGTGAGATAACGTCAATTCCCATCCGCTTACAGCTGTCAATATACTCTTTTATTTTGTCTGTGTTGCCCATGATTGACGTCATAAGAGCTGCCATAAACTCCACTGGGTAATGGGTTTTAAGCCAGGCTGTTTCGTAGGCTATGGCTGCATAAGCTGCGGCGTGAGATTTGTTAAAGGCATACTTGGCAAAGTCTGTCATCTCATCAAATATGGTATTAGCCACATCAACTGGGATTCCCCTTTTGACACATCCTTCAATCTCATGGTCACCATTAATAAATATCTTACGCTCTTTTTCCATGACCTCTTCTTCTTTCTTACCCATAACCCGGCGAAGAAGGTCACTTCGGCCTAGGGAGTAGCCCCCTAAGTCCCGTACTATTTGCATAACTTGCTATATCGATAGGTAATAGTACGCTTCAGCATTACCTGTTAAGGTCTATTTTCCCCCGATTCACACCGTACGTGAAAGTTTCCTTTCATACGGCGTTCCATCAATACGTCTTAATCTAAATAACCATTGTTTCACCTTATTAAATATCTTCCAATGTTTGATTATCTTTAATGGTTTTAGATTAAAACTTCGTACTGACTATGGACCTTCGCTCCCCTACTTATTATCATAGGTTCATAGCTACTACGTCCTGCTGCCATTGCTATTTAGAAGTCATTTCCTACTTCCTAGTGACATTGGTTTTTATCAACCTTATCATTCTCTTAGCAACTTCCCAAGTTCCTATTATTCTATCCTTACATACTTAACTTAGACCGCTTCTATAGTCCGTTAGCTATCTTTTTGTCCTTTAAAGGGTTGGACGCAAGACGATTAACCTTTACAGGATAATCAAAGTAACAAGCAACCAAGAATACTTTTACTTCAACTAAATGTGTTATACACACCTTATAACTTTTTATTCGTTATAACATCGTTCTCGAACCTTTCTACACGAAGCTTCCTCTCGTAGTCATATTAAGTTTTTGGACCCCCGATTACTTCACTAACCTCTTTTCAGGTCTGCTTTTCACCGCCTTCACCGAGCTTCAAACCCAAACCAGATAAATGATTTACGCTTGTCGGAGTATTAGGGAACAATTACCCTTATTTAATTGTTAAAAGGAATTTCACCCTTCTATTCGAATAATAAGTTAGATTGAATTTATCAACCCCTACCTTTTGGCTAATATTTCTATTCGTTTTATTTGGTAGAACTTGGCGCACCCTGGTATACAATACACCCGTATGTTGTCTCAAGAATTGGCTCTAAGGACGGATGGGTATAAGTGATGCTTTCTGGGTCATTCTTTCCTTTTATATATTTAGGGATGAAATCCATAGGACCAGGCCTATATAAGGAAATCCCAGCAATAACCTCTTCTAAACTCCCTGGCTGGAGCTCCCGCATAAAGGACTTCATACCAGCACTTTCTAATTGAAATATCCCCTCTGTATTAGACGATGAAATAAGTCTAAACACATCTTGATCATCTAATGGAATTTTATCAATATCTATACAGATATTATGGTTGATTTCAATTAAATTTAATGCGTTTTGAATAACTGTCAAAGTTCTAAGACCTAAGAAATAGTGATAGGTAAGAGTCATCCTCAACCATTCATCAGAATGTTGTTAGGCGCTCTTTTCCCCCACTTCACACCGTACGTGAGACTTTCACCTCATACGGCGTTCCATCATAAATCAGTAGTCTTCGGTGAACTACTTTCGAACGAATCAGACAACTTATACCTAAATTTGATTGCTTTTTTGATTCATAATTTTGTTTAGATACAGAATAAGTTGGTTTGTTTCGCTCAACGGCTACCTTAACGAACAAGCTGTCTTTACATCGTTCTAA
>CAZLPH010000152.1:0-5780 GCA_964561345.1 uncultured Candidatus Epulonipiscium sp. | reverse complement strand
ATAAGTCGTTAAACTGTGATAATTGTAACTATAATAATCATAGTTTATGCTAAAAACTAAAGGAGGAAACAAATGATAGCACCAACAATATCGTTACCTACAGTTAATGAGGGTGGATTCTACGAAATACGACTCGAAAGTGTCGGAGGCTTGGGTGCAAACCTAAGTGGGAAGATACTTGGAGAGATAGGTGCCCTACAACTTGGTCTCAATAGTTCCAGCTTTGCCAGTTATGGGTCAGAGAAAAAAGGGACCCCGGTAAAATCTTTTATTCGGTGGTGTGCCCCAGAACAAGAAATTAGAATTAGTACACCCATAACAAAGCCGCATTTACTTGGTTTGTTTCATGAAGCTCTGGCTGGAAAAGTAGCTGTTACAGCAGGTGTTACTGAAAATACAGCTGTTGTTATAAACTCAGATAGCACACCGGATGATGTAAGAGACCGTTTAAAGTTATATGCAGGAAGAGTATATTGTGTTGATGCACTTAAGATTGCTATGGAAGAAAAAACTAGGGTCAATATGGTTATGCTGGGTGCTTTGGCTAAAGCATCTGGATTTATTCCGCTAGAAGCGATTGTAGAGTCTGTGGAAAATGCAATTGGTAAAAAGTACCCAGCAGCATTAGCAGGCAACTTACGTGGTGTTAAACGTGGGTATGAGGAAGTAGTTGTTAAGGAATATGCCCCTGATAACAAGTATGAATACGTAGAAGCTAAGGAAGTGCAGTACGAGTGGGGATGGGATAACGGTCCACTAGGTGGGCTTAACCCACATGTGGGAAGCATGATTGCTAATGATATGTTAGCAAGCCGTGAAGGATTTGTGCCAAAGTTCTTAAAGGAAAGATGCATTAACTGTGGGCTTTGTGACACAGCATGCCCGGATATGGTATATCAATTCGTACCAGGAGAATACCGAAATAAGCCAGCAATGGTTAACTTAGGACCAGACTATCATCATTGCAAAGGGTGCTTACGCTGCGTAGAAGTTTGTCCTGTAGCCGCACTTGTAGCAGTAGAAGAACGGGAGTTTGACGAATTATGGGACATCCATGTTCGGAATCAAGAATTAATTGTAGACCATATAGAATTTGAAGAAGTAGGATCAAACGCAATTGTAGACGTTCAGTCCTATGAAAATGAAGTAGAGACTGAAGAAGGAGGGGCAAAATAATGGTAGAACAAAAGATTGTATTTGATAGTGGGAACCAACTGGCAGCTTATGCAGCAAAACAAATTAACTACCACGTTATGGGATACTTCCCAATTACGCCATCTACAGAAATTGCAGAGCATTTAGATTTATTAAAATCAGAAGGATTACATGATGTTAAGCTAATACCAGCAGATGGTGAGCACGGTGCAGCTGGTGTTTGTTACGGTGCATGTGTCGGTGGTGGTCGAGTATTTAATGCATCTTCAGCTAATGGGCTTCTCTATGCATTAGAACAATTTCCTGTACAATCAGGAACACGTATGCCAATGGTTATGAATATTGCCTGCCGTACTGTATCGGGGCCACTATCGATTAAAGGTGATCAAAGTGATATTATGTATACCCTTAATACGGGTTGGGTAACTTTATATGCTGAGACAGCACAGTCTGTTTATGATATGAATATTATCGCCCTTAAAGTAGCAGAGAAGGTCCAGTTACCTGTTATTGTTGGTTTTGATGGTTTCTTTACAAGTCATCAAAAGCGCAGAACAAGTGTAATGGCTAACGATCAAGATGTACAAGACTTTATTGGAGAATATAATCCTGACTATACAGCTCTAAATACAGCTAAGCCGGCAACTTTTGGGTCATACATGAATGAGCCAGATATCATTAATAATAAATACCAACTTCACTTAGCAATGGAAGATGCCAGAACTGTTATAACAGATGTATTTGATGAGTATGCTGGCCTTACAGGTCGCCAATATAACACGCTTGAAGCTTATGAAATGGAAGATGCCGAAGTTGGCATATTTGTTTTAGGATCTGCTTATGGATCTGTTAAAGTTGCTGTAGACAATCTAAGAGCCCAGGGCAAAAAGGTCGGGGTATTTACAACGAATGTCATTCGCCCATGGCCAACAGAACATATTTATAAGATGGCTAAAAATTTAAAATCTCTTGTGGTACTTGATAGACAAGATAGCTATGGTGCAGGTGGCGGGAATATGTCACTTGAGATTAAAGCAACCCTTCAAGACTATAAGGCAGATGTTGATGTTATATCACGTGTATATGGCTTGTCAGGTAAAGACTTCTATGTAGAAGATGCAGAGAAAATCTTTGGACTTGGTCTTGAGCTTGCAGACAAAAAAGACGTGGCTAAGTTTGATTACTATGGACACTATAAAGGTAAAGAAGGATATGAGCCTATACAGTATTTTGATCCATTAACCAAAGAAGACCTCTCACCAGACTTTACCACTGTAATAGAAGACCCAGAAACAAAAACAATGACCGTTAAGGGTGCTTTGGTTAAAGATAGTACAGCTATGCCAAAACGTATAGTAGGGGGACACGGGGCATGCCCTGGATGTGGTATTCCAGTTAACCTTAACTTACTTCTTAAGGGATTAGTTGGACATGTTGTGTTATTGTTTCACACAGGTTGCGGAATGGTAACAACAACCGGTTATCCAAAAACAGCTTTCCGTACAACTTATGTTCATAATTTATTCCAAAATGGTGCAGCGACACTTTCTGGAATTGTAGAAGTGTATCACGAGAAACAGCGTCGGGGAGAAATTCCAGCAGATGAAGAGATTACATTTGTAATGGTAACAGGTGATGGTGGTCTTGATATTGGAATGGGACCAGCCATTGGTGCAGCCCTTCGTAACCATAAAATGATTATATTTGAATATGATAACGGTGGCTATATGAACACAGGATATCAACTATCATACCAAACACCAAAAGGTGCTAAAACATCCACATCTCATGTAGGTGTAGCCCAAGATGGGAAAGAAACCTTTACCAAAGATTCACCACAAATATTTGCGGCAACCAATATTCCTTATATAGCAACAGTGGCAGAATCTCATCCAACAGATTTTATTAAAAAAGCAGCAAAAGCACAACAATATGCTAATAAATACGGCTTAGTGTTTATGAAAGCAATATCAGCTTGTCCGCTGAACTGGGGAGATGATCCGCGTTATGAGCGTAGTGTTATTGAAGCAAGCGTAAACTCATGCTTCCACCCCCTATACGAAATCGAAAATGGTATTACTAATATTACCTATAATCCAGAAAAGGGTAATAAGAAAGTGGCTGTAGCTGAATTCTACAAACTTATGGGTAGAACAAGGCATTTACAAAAACCAGAATATGCTGAGATTATGGAATCAACTCAAGTAGAAACAGACCGTAGATGGGAACGACTAAAAGCAATGGATGAACACCCATTATTATAAAAAAACAAAATCCCCTGGACGTATATGTTCAGGGGATTTTATTGTCTTTATCTTATTCACTTTTTAATATTTTGCCAAGATCAGATAGTTTTACTCGGTTTCCATACATTAAGGTACCTGCCCTATAGATCTTAGAGGCTAAGAGACCAATAGATGCAGTTGTAAGGCTTAATATAATTAAAGAAATAATAACTTCAAAATTAGAGACGGTGCCCATGGCCACTCGCACAAACATAGCCAAAAAAGAGCTAAAGGGAATAAATGAGGCTATCTTTAACAGGAGCCCAGATGTATTTTGCATACCAATCATAGAGATAATAAAGGCCCCAATAAATAACAACATAATTGGTGTGGCACTGGCGCTAACATCTTCAGTCCGTGAGACTAAAGCCCCAAGAGCACCAAATATAAAAGCATACAATAAATAACCTAAGATGCCAAAAGAGATAAAGGCGAAGATAACATCTGATGGAATATTAAAGACAGAGTCCAAATTGTTTTTCCAAGCTGGTGCATTTAATTTATAAGTGAGGAGACTTGTACAAATCATTAGGCCAGTTTGTAAAATACCGGCCATAGCAAGGGCTAATACTTTTCCAAATATTAAATTAGTGCTTTTAGTACTAGTTACCAGAACTTCCATTGTACGGTTGCTTTTTTCACTAGCAACAGAAGTAGCAATCAATTGGCCATAGAGTATAATCATCATATATAGAATCATTACTAATCCATAGGTGTAGAAGTAATTACTAGCACTATCTTTACCCAAAATCTTTGTTTCAACTCCAATTTTAGGGTTAATCAATTCTTCTACTTGGGAATATTCAATCCCCATACCTTTAAATTGTTGGATTCTAAATTCTCTTATAAGGGTTTCTTCTAAGGCATATTGATTTCGGTCGAACAAATCATTGTTTTGAACGATATATTCATAGGACGTAGGTGACTGTATAATATATCCGCTATCTAATTCACCTGACTTAACCTTGGTCTCTAGCGCAACAATATCATTTAGGATTGTTAATTTTCCATCTGTAAAGGTTGTTTCTAACACTTGTATATTAGCAATAACATTATTTGTATCAACAAGCCCATATTTTTTTAGCTCTTTTTCAGAGTCATCAGCCTCTTGGCTTAATAAGGTAGAAAAGGTGTCTTTAATAGTAGGGATGGATAGGCCTACTACTGCAACAAGACAAATGATAACAGTTGAAAGAATAAAGGTTTTGTTTTTTATAAAGCTAACGAATTCAAATCTTAAGACTGTAAAAAAATCTTTCATGAATGGTCACCTACCTTTTGAACAAATATGTCGTATAAACTGGGTTTATATATGGAAAAGCCTTCGATATCCAAATTTAAATGAGCTATTTCTGTGAGTAAATCATTCTTTGTTTTACCTTCTAGTAATTCGATGATGAGATATTTTTTTCTAACGTCTGTAACTTTAATGATATGGCTTAGCTTATCTTTTAATAGTTGTGTTGTTTCATTAGTGGATAGACCTAATAAACTAATGGTTAACCTGTTTTTTCCATATTCTTGTTTAATTGTATTTAAATTGCCTGTTAAAACAATATGTCCTTGATCAATTAAAGCTATTTCCTCACAGAACTCCTCCACATAGTTCATTTGATGACTAGAAAAAATTAAAAGTTTATTACTGGCAATTAGCTCTAGTATAATGTCTCTTAGGAGTTGCGAGTTAAGAGGATCTAGTCCGCTAAAGGGTTCGTCTAAAATAATAATATCAGGGTCGCATAAAAAGGTCTCCGCTAGCTGTACCTTTTGTTGGTTCCCTTTAGATAAGGTTTCTAATTTTTTATCTTTATACTGTTCTACACCTAATCGTTCTAACCAATATAAGGTATTTTTTTTAGCTGTTTTTCGATCAAGACCGCGTAGCTGTCCTAGATAAAGAAGTTGATCTAATACTTTTTGTTTAGGATATAGGCCACGTTCTTCTGGTAAATAACCTATTTGATGTTTTCTAGTATTGAATTTCTTCCCATCTACTAGAATCTCACCTTTACTAGCTTCAAATAAATTCATTATAATCCTAATAGTGGTTGTTTTACCAGCACCATTTTTACCTAAAAGACCAAGAGCTTTGCCTTTTTCCACATTGAAAGATATCCCGTGGAGTACTTCTGTCTGTCTAAAACTCTTATAAAGATTTTTCACTTCTAACGTCATAACAATCCCCCTAGTTATTATTTAATTCTAACAATTATATACTATATCATGTTAAATAGAGATGCAAGGAAAATAACCCTATGGAAATTATCCGGGAAAAGTGGTAAACTATAGATAATAAAAGAGTATAATTAGGTTAATTAAAGATATGTAAACAATAACATA
>CAZLPH010000151.1:0-5849 GCA_964561345.1 uncultured Candidatus Epulonipiscium sp. | reverse complement strand
CTACACCTGAAACTGAGGAAAAGTAATACCTTACCCAATCAAGTGCTTTTGCATCTTTAGGAACGTTGGGGCGGTTTAGTAAATCCCATACATCTGGCACTTGTTCCTCTGAGTAATGCTTGTGGTACATGTCTGGGTCTGTATCTTTTATTTCACTATAGGGGCTATGGGGCGGATTGATGGATACAAATAGGCAAAATGGCTTGTCATCACTTCGCTCATTATTATCATTGTTAATATAAGAAATAGCCACATCTGCTTCATGAATAGGTGACCACTTCTTCGGCCAGTGCTTAACACAGTCATTGTCCCAGTAGTGGGGATTATCATGGGTATCATCTGCCCCATAAGAATACCAAAAGTCAACACCGTGTCTCTTAGGCCCCTTAGGTGTGGCCATATTCCAGCAGCAGTCATAAAGCTGATCTTCGCCGATAGATTCTATGTCTTGAGGTTTTGATCCATCTGCGTAGTAACCACCTGTTACACCGACATAAATACCTTCAGCATCAAAGTGCGCTTCTGGTTTATCCAAATGGTATTTGCCTAGGTAACCAATATTATAACCTTCACTTGCTAGAACATCAGTGAAACAGACGATATCCTCCCTTAAAGAATCCGGCCTAATGCTGTTACAGTTGGATTTGACACCATTTTGCTCTGGGAAACGTCCTGATAACATCATCCCTCTATAGGGACTACATAAAGGAAAGTTACTAACAGCTTGAGTCATGATAAGACTCTCTCTAGCAAATTCATCAATGCGCGGTGTAAATACAGGATCTGTCACGCCTCTTATGGCATCTTTGTATCCTTCTTCTTGCCAAATGCTCATGGCCTGAAGTCTATACTGATCTGGAAACACATAAATAATATTAGGTTTTTTCATTTTTACCTCCATGTTTTATAGTTATTTTACCATTTTACAACTCACATTCCATAATCTCTTTGCCATTTGTTTATTATATGATTTCTTTGATGACTTTACTGGTTTTTTCTTATAGAAGTATTTACCAGTCACACCTTCTACTTCTTTTGAAGTGGCTAAATAAATAGCTGTTTGAGCCCCTTGCTCTGGTGTTAGAAAAAACGGCTTTAGTATGCCTGTAATAAGTTTTCCAAAGCCAGTCTCCCTATTAATACCCATTTGGCTTGCTACTGCTCCTGGGTGTAAGGCGTTAACTGTTACACCTTTTCCTTTTAGTTTTTTTGCTAGTTCATAAGTAAACAGTATATTGGCCAGTTTAGACTGGGAATATGCTTTAAATATGCTATAGTTCTTTCTTAAGTTAATATCCCCAAAATGAATATTACCAATTTTATGGCCACCTGAAGCTACGTTAATAATTCTTGCAGGGGCACTTTGAATCATTAAATCTAATAGTAAATTTGTGAGCAGAAAGGGCCCTAGATGATTAACACCAAATTGTAATTCAAAGCCATCTTTCGTTTCATGACGTCCTGGCAAAACCACACCTGCATTGTTCACCAGTATGTCTAAACGGTCATATTTTCTTTTAAAGGCCTGACAAAAATGTCGAATGCTTTCCATAGAAGCAAGGTCACAAAACATTAAATCCACTTTATTGCTTTGGGATCTGGCTTTTACTTCAAAATGAGCTTCCATTCCTCTGCTTTGGCTACGGCATAGCATAATGACTGTAACCCCTTGTTTAGCAAGACTGATTGCTGTCCATTTACCCGTTCCTGAATTTGCACCTGTTACGATAGCTATTTTATCTTTCATATCATCCTCCTTTATTTACACCCTTATAATAATTATACCACAAAAACCAAAACTCCCTCTAGCAAAATGCTTGAAGGAGTTTTGGTTTTAAAATTTTCTATAGTGCTGCTTTTACTTTTTCTACTATGTCTGCTGGTACCCATGATGTCCAAAGTTCTTCATATTCTTCAAAGAACCACATAGCTGCTGCTTTTGTATCAACATCATTATCTTGCATATAGGCCAGGGCCTCACTTGTAATAACACTACTGGTTGAGTAGTTACTTAAGAAGTCCACAAGCTCTGGTGCATGGTCTGCCATTTCATGATAGACTGCTACATTAACTGGCATAGATGGGAACTCTGAAGCATATCCATTTTCCCACTTTTCCTCATCGTATGCATCTTCTTCAAGTAAGGTCATGTCAAATTTACCAAGGACCCATGTAGGCTCCCAGTAATATCCAACCCATGGTTCTGCTCTTTGAACAGCACTAGATATGGATGCACTAAGACCTGTATCTGACCCTGGACTAAAATATGTGAATGTATCTGCTAGGCCATAAGAATCATATTTTCCGCGCATGATTACGTCAGCTCCCCACCCTGGTGGTGCACCATAGATTCTTCCCTTTTCTGGCTCTTCTTGGTCCTTAAAAATCTCTGGGTACTTTTTCAGGTCCTCTACAGTCTTTAAGTCTGGTGCCATTGGCTCTATTCCTCTTTCTGGATCTCCTTCAATAACAAAAGTTGGTACATATAGTCCTTGTTTGTTGTCATCAAAGTTAACACTTAGTTCAAGAACTTCCCCTTTTTCAATTGATTCTGGATAGGCTTCAAATAAATTCTCTACCCAAACTTCCATATAAACATCGATATCACCTTGTCTCATACCTGCAAAAGTTGCTGGTGTTGAGCCTGGTAGTATGTCTGTTTCATAGCCATAGCCTTCTTCCATAATAAAGCCAGCCACATCATTGTGGAATCTAATACTATCCCACCCTGCATCAGCCATTATAATTGTTTTTTTATCAGCCCCGGCTGTGTCGTCTGCATTTGGTGTATTTCCTTCTTGGTCATCACCATTTGCACACCCTGTCATAAGTGCTAACCCAATTCCCAGCACTAAGACTGTCTTCAGTAACCCTTTTTTTCTTGCTTTACTTCTAATTTTCATAACTTCTCCTTTAATTCATCTTTTCAAAAACCAACAACCTAATACTAGACTATAAGTTGTCACATGTCAAGTCAGATTTTAATGACCATTTCTTTCATTTCTCATAAGACCTGAAGGCTCTAGGGATATACTTTCATTATTAATAAGCCTTGATATCCCTATCATCTTTTGTTTCTTCTTGCTAGAGCAAGTTTCACAAGTACAATGAGAAACATAGTTCTCTGATTCATTGTAAGTTGTAATAACCCCTTCAAAATTTCTAAGAATTACTTTGTTTTCTGCTTGAGAAACAACATAGTTTGGCATAATAGGAATTTTCCCGCCACCACCTGGTGCATCAATGACAAAGGTTGGTACGGCAAAGCCTGATGTATGCCCTCTTAGCCCTTCAACAATCTCAATGCCTTTAGAAACCTTTGTTCTAAAGTGTGTAATTCCCATTGATAGGTCACATTGATAGATATAATATGGCCTCACCCGCATCATAACAAGGTCATGCATTAACTTTTTCATAATATGAAGGCAGTCATTAACACCTCTTAAAAGCACTGTCTGATTCCCAAGAGGCACACCAGCATTTGCAAGCATCTCACATGCCTTCTTAGACTCTGGTGTTACTTCATTTGGATGATTAAAATGGGTATTTAGCCATAGGGGATGATATTTTTTTAGCATATCTACAAGCTCCGGTGTAATTCTTTGGGGCATAACAACTGGCACCCTACTGCCAATTCTTATGATTTCCACATGTGGGATAGCCCTTAATTTTTTAATAATTTGTTCTAACTTTGAATCTGAAATTAATAAGGCATCGCCACCTGAAATAAGAACATCCCTTATAACTGGATTTGCTGCAATATAGTCAATGGCCTTATCTATTTGGCTCATTGGCAATGATTTATCATTATTTCCTGCAAATCGCCTTCTTGTACAGTGTCTACAGTACATAGCACACTTATCTGTTACTAAAAGAAGAACCCTATCTGGGTACCTGTGTGTCAGTCCTGGTACAGGCGAATCCGCTTCTTCATTTAAAGGGTCTTCACAATCAGAAACAGAATTTTCAAGTTCTTTTGCTGTTGGGATTGCTTGCTTTCTAATAGGATCATCTGGATTATCTGGGTCCATTAGTGACAGATAATAGGGCGTAATAGCCATCCTCAAGCTATTTAGGCACTTTCTTATGCCTAATTCTTCTTCCTTGGTCAACTCAATATGTTCCTTTAAGTCTTCAACAGTCTCTATTTGATTTCGCATTTGCCATTTCCAGTCATTCCAATCTTCCTGGCTTACATTTTTAAAGAAACGATTTTTATTTAAAGCCATGTCTTTTTTCCCCATATCATTTCTTACAGAAATACCTGTAATCCCTAATTTAACGCGTTTTGATCTTAATACCTTACTCATAAAAAACCCCTTTATAATTTATTGTTAACAGTTATCTAATTCTTACGCTTTACTCTAAAGACTTATACCAAACATTCATGTCTTCGATTGTTCCACCTATTTGCGTGTTTTTCACAAGGGTACCTGTAAAATCATAGCCACATTTAGCAAAGGTAGTATTCATGCCATAAGAACAGGAGCGAGCGATTGTATAAGCTGTCTTAATATTATTTCCTTTCATCTCCTCTTCCATTTTCTTTAATAGAAAACAGGAAAGTCCCTCTCCTCTATACTCGGGAAGAACCGCAAAATCAGTCATCTCAACACTTTGGTCACCCATGTACATCTCGCAAGAAGAAAGAGCAATCATCTGCTCATCCTTCCATATTGAAAAATAAACAAGATTCTCTGCCATTGTTTTTCTAATATAAGCTGGGTCGAATACCGGAAAAGGATAAGAGTCAAACACCTTGGCATACACGTGTGACATTTCTTCTGCGTCACTTGCCACTGCTCTTTTAAATAAAAACTCTTTAGGTAATTTGTAGCCTTCCCCCGGATTATTTCTTAGCCCTGTGGGCTTTTTTGAGAGAGCCGTCTTTATAATCTTTGCATTTAGTTCCCGGTCCACCGGCTGGCTTCTTTTTTCTACCTTATAGTTGCCCATAAATATACAATCCTCAGATCCTTTATAAAAACCTGGAACCGTTGCTTCTACCACATATCCCCTTTGCTCAAAATCTCTTAAAAAGCTTTGTGGCACCTTAGCAAATATTTTGCTGTATCCATATCTTGTAGACATTGCATCTAAAGTATCTAGTATCTCTGGCATATCTTCATTTGCTAAATCCATAAGATATACTCTATCATTTTGGGATCCGTGCTGAAGCTGAGAATCCCCCTGTTTAGTAATTTTATCGTACATCTTTCCCCCCTAATTTTACGTTTTCCAAAAAGCAACAACTTGATAATAACATATAAGTTGTCACTTGTAAACAAAAAATATTATATGTGCTAATAGCTCTTATTATTTGTCTATATTTGACAATCCCTTATACAAATGTTATAGTATATATTATAGTATTAATATATTAAGTTTTATATAAAATATAAAGGAGGCAGTTTTATGAATAAAGATATTTTAGAAGGTAAATGGGAACAGGTCAAAGGTAATATTCAGAAAAAATGGGGTAAGTTAACCGATGATGATCTTGATGTTATAAACGGTGATGCTACTATATTAGCAGGTAAGCTTCAAGAAAAATACGGCCTCACTAAAGATGAAATCCAAAAAGAATTAAAAGATAATAATTGGTAATCTTGTCAATTCAAAAGGTCCACATTGATTTAATAATCAATGTGGACCTTTTTTAAATCTATTTTATTTCAAAACCCCTATTTCTTTGTAGTATTTAATAGCACCGTCATGTAATGGAAGCCCTGCTAGGTCTTCAATGGCATCTTCTATGGTCATGGTTTTTAGGGCATTATTAGTTGATTTTAGTGTTTCAATGTTTTCCCAGAAAGCTTTTGTTAAATCATATATAACATCCTCTGACA
>CAZLPH010000150.1:0-5961 GCA_964561345.1 uncultured Candidatus Epulonipiscium sp. | reverse complement strand
ATAAAACGTGGTGAAAAAGTAGCTATTATAGGTGGCGGTAACACAGCTATGGACGCTTGTAGAGTAGCTGTTAGATTAGGTGCGAAAGAAGTTTCTGTTTTATACAGAAGGACAATAGAAGAGATGCCAGCTGAGGATATTGAAATTTTAGAAGCCCAAGAAGAAGGAGTTGTTTTTAAACTTTTAGTTTCACCATTAGAAATTATCGAAGAAAATGGTAGAGCTGCAAAAGTTAAACTTCAAAAGATGGAACTTGGAGAAGAAGATGCAAGTGGTAGAAGAAGACCAGTTCCAATAGAAGGAGAGATTGAGCTTCTTGATGTAGATCTCGTCATTGCTGCAATAGGACAAGGTGTAGATATAGATGGATTTGAGGCATTGGAAACAACTAAGTGGGACACAATTGTAACAGATCAGTCTACTTTCACAACAAATCTTGAAGGTGTATTTGCAGGTGGAGACGCAATAAATGAGGGTGCTGATATTGCAATTAAAGCTATTGGAGATGCTAGAAAAGCAGCTAGTGTTATTAATTCTTATTTAGAGGGTGAGCAGATCCCATATGTTAAGCCATATGTTGTTCAAAGACATCACCTTAAAAAAGAGCATTTTGCAGATAAAGAAATAGCAAAAAGATCTGTTATGCCTCATCTTTCAGTAGAAGAAAGAAAGAATAATTTTGAAGAAGTAAACTTAGGCTTTAGTGCTGAAGAGGCTATGGCTGATGCCAAGAGATGCTTAGAGTGCGGATGTCATGACGTGTTTGAGTGTAAACTTTATAAATATGCAAATGATTATGATGTGAAACCTGAAGATTTTGAGGGGGAAGTACACTATAGAGAAGATGATGATAACCATCCATTTATCGTTAGAAACCCTGACAAATGTATTCTGTGTGGTTTATGTGTTAGAATTTGCGACGAAGTAATGGATAATGGTGCTTTAGGGTTAGTTGATAGAGGGTTTGATACAATCGTTCAACCGTCTTTAAATTTACCATTAGGATCAACTGACTGTATATCTTGTGGCCAGTGTGTAAGTGTATGTCCGGTTGGTGCAATCCAAGAAAGATTACAAATAGACAAATCAGTTCCAGTAGAAGCAGTTGAAACAGATACAATTTGTTCATTCTGTTCTGTTGGATGTAATATTAATTTAAATACTAAAGGTAACATGATCTACAGAGCACTTCCAACGAAAGATAGTGTAGTTGATGATGGGCTTCTATGTGTTAAGGGTAGATTTGGTTATGATCAAGCTCACCAAGCCACGAGACTATCTAAACCATTAGTTAGAAAAAATGGCGTTTTAGTTGAAACAACTTGGGAAGAAGGATTAAGACTAGCAGCTAAGAAGATGCAAAGTCTAAAAATGCAATACGGCGGAGAGGCTGTTGCCCTTAGTGTATCTGATAGATATACCAATGAAGAAATATTTATTGCTAAGAAATTTGCACAGGACTTCTTAGATACTGATTACATTACAAGTTTCAACAGAAACTATGGTGGCATAAGTGACGTTCTTGGATATGATGCTTCTACTAATACATTTGATGAATTAGAGCAAGCTGATAATATCATTCTAATTGGTTCAGATACAATGAAAGACCATACAATAGCTGCTATTAAGATTAGAAAAGCAGTATCAAATGGTGGAACACTAGTTGTTATTAACGACTTCAATAGTCAAGTTAACGATTGGGCAACTAAGTCAATTTGTCCTGAAAATAACGTAACAATATTAAAAGAAATCCTTAAAGCTATCATAGACTTAGGATTTGTTCCTGCCAATGCTAATGGGTTCGAAGAATTAAAAGCAAGTTTAGACAATATAGTAGCAAGTTCAGATGCTAAAGAAATTGCTAAGATGTATACAGAGTCTAAAAAAGCAATGTTAGTATTTGACCAAAACTATGTTACTTCTGAAGCTGCAAAACTGATTGCTAATATAGCAGTTGTATCAGGCCAAATAGGTAAAGCAAGACGTGGTATTATTCAATTAAAACCAAAAAATAATAGCCAAGGTTTAGTCGATATGGGCATCAATAAACCAAGCAAAGATTTAATTGAAAAAATAGATGATAAAACAATAAGAGGTCTTATGGTATTGGGTGAAGATGTTGAAGGTGTAAACTTAGACAATGTTGAATTCTTAGTTGTTCAAGATTTATATCTAACCCCTACCGCAGAAAAGGCAGATGTCGTATTACCGGCAGTAAGCTATGCAGAATCAGCAGGTACTTACACAAGTGCAGAAAGAAGAGTTCAAAAAACAAATCAAGCGATACCGGCCTTAACAGGTTATGAAAACTGGCAAGTAATAAATGAGATGATGTTTATGTTAGGTAAAACAGATAATTATAAGAATGTAGATGAATTAACTGAGGAATTATCTAAGTCTGTAAAAGAATATACAGGCGTATATAAACTAACTCAAGGTGAAATTTGGCCATTATCTAACTCAAAAGTTCTTTATACAGATGGCTTTAATTTTGAAGATAAGAAAGCAAAATTAGCAGTAGTAGGCGATGAAAAGTTATTTGAAGAGAAAAAATCAACTGATTTCATTGAGAAAGAATTTGAAACAATAGTAGAGGCTATTGGACAAGAAGCATAATAAATAAGTAAAATCGGGAGTTTGATATGCTCCCCTTATGGTAGTAGTTTAAATAATTAAACTATTTACTATAAGGGGGGCATATTATTTTGATTAAATTATTAAATAATGCCAATAAATTGAATGGTATATTTGAAAAGATAAGTAATTAATCCTAAATAAGCTGATAAGGATATTGACATTTATGGCATAATGCGCTACCATTAAATTGTTGAGATAGTTAAGAATTAAACAATGAAACTGTAATAATAAAATTAACAACATCGAGGAGGCTTGTTTATGAGAGGATTTGCAATGAAAAAAATAGGAGAAACTGGTTGGGTAGAAAAGGAAGCGCCAAAGTGTGGACCACTTGACGCAATCTGCCGTCCATTAGCAGTTGCTCCATGTACATCTGATATACATACGGTTTACGAAGGAGCAGTTGGTGAAAGAACTGATATGATCCTTGGTCATGAGGCAGTTGGAGAAATTATGGAAGTTGGAGAATTAGTAAAAGATTTTAAAGTTGGAGATAAAGTAGTTATCCCTGCAATTACGCCAGATTGGGGTTCAATGGAAGCGCAACGTGGATTCCCAATGCACTCAGGCGGAGCACTTGGTGGCTGGAAGTTCTCAAACTTTAAAGACGGTGTTTTCGCTGAATTGTTTCATGTAAATGAAGCTGATGCAAACCTAGCACTTTTACCTGAAGGAATGGACCCAGTTGAAGCCACAATGCTTTGTGATATGGTACCAACAGGATTCCACGGAGTAGAACTTGCAGAAGTTGCTTTTGGGGAAGACATATTGGTTATCGGAATAGGACCAGTTGGTCTTATGTCAGTTGCTGGTGCTGCACTTAGGGGTGCAGGAAGAATTCTAGCTGTAGGAACAAGACCAAACTGTGTTGCCCTTGCTAAGGAATACGGTGCAACAGATATTATAAGTTATAAAGACGGTTCAATTGATGAGCAGGTAATGAAACTTACAGATGGTAAGGGTGTAGATAAAGTTATTGTAGCTGGTGGAGATTGTGACACATTTATAGAAGCAGTAAAATCTGTCAAACCAGGTGGTATCATTGCTAACGTTAACTATCTTGGAAGTGGCGAATTTGTTAAGGTTCCAAGAGAAGCTTGGGTAGTTGGAATGGGTCATATCTCAATAGTTGGTGGACTTATGCCAGCAGGACGTATGCGTACAGAGAGACTACTTAACCTTATGAAGCATGGTAGAATTGATGTTTCAGGTATGATTACGCATAAATTTGAAGGGTTCGATAGCCTTCCTGAAGCTTTAGAGCTTATGAGAGTAAAACCAAAAGAGCTAATTAAGCCAGTTGTAACGTTTTCTTATGATAAATAATTAACAGGTTATTAGATGTAATAGTAATAAAAAATACGAGGCCATTCAAATGGTCTCGTATTTTTTGTTATATATAGCAAAAAGTCGAAGATATAGGGAAGGTTATTAGATTAATTGTGACATATTGTAAAAAGGTATTGACAGAGTTGCAAAAAAAGAGTAAACTATGGCTAGTTAAACGGTTAACTGAATTTTAGGGGTATTATTAAAGGGGCACATTAGAATATGATTTTACATGTCCAGTTAGTTGTATAAAAAAATTTAAACAACCGATAACTTAGAAAGTTTTATGGTAATGTAACGGATAAGTAGAAGATGGGAGTGGCATATGAAAAATTTAGGAATTAACTTTCAAGAACGTTTTGGAAAAACAATTAAAGATGGAACAGATGAAGAAGTATACCTAGTATTGCTAGACATGGTAAAAGAAAAGATGGCAGGTATAGACAGGGCAAGTGGAAAGAAAAAGCTTTACTATATTTCGTCAGAATTTCTAATTGGTAAGTTACTTTCAAATAATTTAATTAATCTTGGCATATACGATGAGGTTAAGAATGAACTTGAGAAAAATGGAAAGCAGCTATCTGATATAGAGGCAGTAGAATTAGAACCATCCTTAGGGAATGGGGGATTAGGAAGGCTAGCAGCATGCTTCTTAGACTCTATTGCAACATTAGGACTTAACGGGGATGGTATCGGATTAAATTATCACTTTGGATTATTTAAACAATTATTCGAAGATCATCAGCAGAAAGAAACGATGAATCCTTGGATTACAGAAGATAGCTGGCTTCGCAAAACAGATATTAGTTACGATGTTAAATGTGGTGACGTAGATCTTAAGTCAGTTCTTTATGAAATAGATGTGGTTGGTTATGGAAGTACATGTAATAAGCTTAGACTCTTTGATGTTGAATCAATCGATGAGAGTATTGTCAAGACGGGTATTGATTTTGATAAAGAAGATATCAAGCGTAACTTAACGTTATTCTTATACCCAGATGACAGTGATGAGAACGGCGAGTTACTCCGAATCTATCAGCAATACTTTATGGTTAGTAATGCAGCTCAACTTATTATTGAAGAGGCGGTTGAAAAGGGTAGTACACTTCATGATTTACATGACTATGCAGTGGTACAAATTAATGATACTCACCCGACTTTAGTTATTCCTGAGTTGATTTATTTATTAGGACAAAAGGGAATATCAGAAGATGAGGCAATTGAAATTGTGTCATCTATGTGTGCTTACACCAACCATACAATATTAGCTGAAGCTTTAGAAAAATGGCCACTCAGCTACCTTGAGAAGGTTGTTCCTCACTTAATACCAGTTATTAAAATGCTGGATGAAAGAGTAAAAGAAGAGTATGAAGGGGAAGAACTTGCAATTATAGATGAGGACGAAAGAGTGCATATGGCTCATATTGACATTCACTTCTCATATAGTGTCAATGGGGTTGCAGCGCTGCATACTGGAATCTTAAAAAATAACGAATTAGAGCATTTTAATAAGATTTATCCAGAAAAATTCAACAATAAAACAAATGGTATTACTTTTAGAAGATGGTTATTACATGCAAATAATGAATTAGCAACTTATATTACCGACCTAATAGGTGATGGTTATAAGAAAGATGCCGAGTTATTACAAAAATTAGCAGATTTTGCTGATGATAAAGCTGTATTAGATCGCTTATTGGAAATCAAAGACAATAATAAACTCATTCTAAAAGAGTACTTACTAAAGACTCAAGGCATTGAACTTGATGAGAAATCTATCTTAGATATTCAGATTAAAAGACTTCATGAATATAAGCACCAGCAAATGAATGCACTTTATGTCATTCATAAGTATTTAGACATTAAAGCAGGTAACAAACCAGAAACACCAGTAACTGTTATTTTTGGCGCAAAAGCAGCACCTGCTTATACCATTGCTAAAGATATTATTCATTTAATACTATGTCTACAAGAAGTAATTAATAATGATCCAGA
>CAZLPH010000149.1:0-6038 GCA_964561345.1 uncultured Candidatus Epulonipiscium sp. | reverse complement strand
GCCAAATATTAATAGATGATATAGATATTAGGGACTTTGATTTTTGCACACTAAGGTCTGAGATAGGCCAAGTTCTTCAAGATGTGTTTATGTTTACAGGAGACATAAAAGGGAATATTAGACTAGGAGAAACAAGCATAACAGATGAGCAGGTAAAAGAAGCTGCCCAATATGTAAATGCCAATAAGTTTATTGAGCAACTACCCGAACAATATGACCAGGCAGTTCAAGAAGGTGGGGTGACACTATCCACAGGCCAGAGGCAGTTGTTATCCTTTGCAAGAGCCATCGCTTTTGACCCGAAAATATTTATGCTGGACGAAGCCACCGCTAGTATTGATACAGAAACAGAAATTCTTATACAAGATGCTATGGAAAAGCTAATGGCCGGTAGGACCACTCTAATGGTAGCCCATAGGCTTTCAACTATACAACACGCAGATAATATCATTGTACTTCACAAAGGCAGACTACGAGAGATGGGGACCCACCAAGACTTACTAGCTGATAGAGGCCTCTACTACAAACTCTACTTACAAGCACAAGCCAAGGCCTAGAGTTTGAGCGGACGGCCCTATCTCTACTAGGGCTGTTCCCACAAACCAGCCCCAAGATTAAAAAGTCCCTATAGGAGGAAAAAGAATGGATAAATCTTTACGCATAAAAACAAAGTTACGATTTAGAGATGGCTTGCGCTATAATATGTATGTTGCTTACAACACAACCCTTAATTATATTTTTCTAGTCTTAAGCATTATTAGCCTAGGAATGTTCATTTATAACATGGTGAATTCAAGTGCCACACTTGATGTTAGGTTTGCCCAGTCCTTTATGCTGCTAATACCCCCTTTTATTTTCTTTGTGACCATTCCCGTTAAAGTATGGAAGGCGACAGTGGCTTTACTTGACAACCCTGTCCTGAAAGATGAGGTTATCTATGGCCTAAGTAAGGAAAGGATTATTCTTGAGACATCTCAAGGTGAGGCAGATGTAGAATGGGACAATTATATACGTATTATAGAAACTAAGTATGACATTAGATTATTTATGGATAAGGTGCAAGCACAGATTATTCCTAAATACGCTTTAGATCAGGAGGAGTTAAATAAACTCCGCAGTATTATTAAAGAATCAGTAAATCCTAAAACAGTTCAATTAAAAATTAGAAGCTAGACATCAGAAAGAGGAAACAATTTGCGCTATTTATTTCATTTATCAACAGTTCCAAAATACTTAGATTGGTTTGACAACGATTGGGAGCAAATCCAGGCCTTTGCACAAAAACACCTAATGGATGGTGTTGAGATTATGATTCATGATGATTACGATATTGAAAAGGTACCCTCAGATTTTGCCCATGGCATGCATCTTAGGTTTTTCCCTATGTGGCTGGATTTTTGGAATAAGGATGCCAAAGCTGTAGAAGAAACAGTAGGGGGCGAAGAGGAAATAAAGGAGCTCTACGGAGGGACAGACCCCCAGTGTCTTGTTGATCTGTACAAAGAACAATACGCCTTAGCAAAGGCTTTAGGGGTCAAGTACATGGTCTTTCACGTGAGCCATGTCATTACAGAAGATACCTTTAGGTGGGAATATGACTATACAGACAAAGAGATATTAGAGGCAACCATAGACCTTGTTAATCAGGCATTTCCAGCAGATGAGGAGGGCCCTTTATTATTGTTTGAAAACTTATGGTGGCCAGGGCTTACATACTGTGATCCAGAACTGACTAAATGGTTTATTGAGCAGATTAATTACAAAAACAAAGGGTATTTACTAGATACGTCTCACCTGATTTTAACCAATCCAGAAATATGGAATGAAAATCAGGCAGTAGAGTATATGAGAAAGATCGTAAAGGATTTAGGAGAAACGGCATCTTATATTAAAGGGATGCATGTTAATAAAACATTACCCAAAAATTATATGAGACAAAATCATTTGTACAAGCTAGAAAATTACCGGGATGCAAAAACACCCTGGCAAAAGACAGGGGTACTCAAAAAGCATATTGGCAGCTTAGATATTCACATGCCTTTTGATCACCCAGCAATTGCAAAACTTATAGAGGATATAAAGCCGGAGTTTTGTGTGTTTGAAGTAACACCTCATGCACGGCATGAACTAGCACATTACTTAAACCTTCAAAACAAGGCCTTAGGAAGAATTTAATAGGAAGAATCATGAGCTAATATGATAACTCTCAAGAGTTAATAATATTAGCTCATTTGTCTGTCAATATTAAACAAGTGTTAACTAATAAGAAAAATACAAAGCCTATTGACATTGAAAAATTAATAACATATAATAAGTTTGTAATAAATAGTTAACAACTTAAAAATAAGAAAAAGGCAATAAATTTACATAGGAGGAATAAAAGTGAAGATGAGAAAGTTAGGAATAATACTAATGGGCGTTATGGGTTCAATGTTGATGGGAACCAGTATATATGCAGATTCTTATGCCACTGTAACAGTAGATGTTTTAAATGTAAGGCAAAATCCGAAAAGTGAGGCGGCTATTACAGATACCCATACGAAAAATGATACGGTTAAAATTATTGATCAGGTTTCACCAGATTGGTTTGCTGTTGAAAATGGTAATGGGAAGACGTCATATGTGAGCACGGCGTATGTAAATGTTTTCAAGGTTAAAGGCATAATAAATTCCAACGGTGTCAATAGTAGAACATACCCTAAGATGGATGCCCCTATTAATAGACAATTAAATAGTGGACAAGATATTTCCATACTGTATCAAGTTGGCGATTGGTACTATACAAGTTTAGGAACAGAAGCAGCTTATGGTTTTATACATAAAAAATATGTCCAAAGTAATTTTTTAACCCTGGTACCCCAAAAAAATATCTCTGACGTTAAAGAAATAGAAATGAAAATACCTCAAGTGACTAAAGGAGAAGAAGTTGTTAACTATGCAAAACAATTTCTTGGAAACCCATATAGGTATGGTGGAACGAGTTTAACAAAAGGAGTAGACTGTTCTGGCTTTACCCAGCAGATTATGAAAAAAGTAGGTGTATCACTACAAAGAAGTTCGGCAGCCCAGTATGCTAGTAATGGTGTAAAAGTAAGCAGCAGTAATTTACAAGTAGGTGACTTATTATTTTATGGGTATGGCGGCAGGGTATCACATGTTGGCATATACATTGGCAACAAGAAAATGATTAATGCAAGTAGTTCAAAAACTGGTATAATCATTAGTGATGCATTTAGAACAAGGGGTAAACCTTTAATTGGGGCAAAAAGAGTCATATAAGTATATACGATGTAATCCTAAAGAACACGGTCATAAGTGTCATAGGATTATATCGTATTTTTTATGTAAAATACCTATATTTAGTTGCATTTAAAGCAAAAAACTGTATAATAATATAAAAGACAGTTAGGAGTGATGTAAATGACACAAGAAGGATTACAGGTATGGATTGATTATGTCAAACAAAGAGCAGATGATTGGCCAGCCATGCTGGATGATGAGAAGCACATGTCACATTGGATGGGAAGATTATATCTAGGGCGAGTCTTATTTAGAGAGTATCAAGAATATGATGGTGCCTATGTTATTTTAAAGGAAATTTATTTAGGAAATGAAATAAGACATAATAGAGACTGGTTTGGTAGTTATGAAGATTATATTGAAGAAAAAGTAAACTTTTTTAAAGATATGGCAGAGTTAACTTATATTGTAACCAAAGAAGCGGCTAGGAGTATCCCATTTATTGATGAAGCACTGATCATGTTAGATGGCTCTGAGAGTGTGGGACCGTATGTAGACCAAAAGGAATTTAAACAACTTAAAAAGGATTACCAAGAAAAAGCCCAGGAAGCATAATAAAAATACCAGCAAATCCATGATAGATATCAAGAATTGCTGGTATTTTATATTGAGTATTCGGTAATAATAAATGGAGACGATGGGATTTGAACCCACGACCCCCTGTCTGCCAGACAGGTGCGCTCCCGCTGCGCCACGCCCCCTAGTACATATTATAGTATACACTAAATTACAAAATTAGCAAGAGGAAAATAAGGAAATAAGCTAAGGACTGTCCCAATTGTTTCCCGTCTTGCCAAGAGAGGAGCACCAACACATGTCACTTCAACTTATTATAGGAGGAGCAGGGAGTGGAAAAACCACTTACTGCCACCAACAAATAGAAAGTGCCCTGGGCAAAGGTAGCCAGGCGTCACTTATTATGCTGGTACCAGACCAGTTTAACCTTCAGACCCAAGAAGCATTAGCTTATAGGATTCACCCAGGACTCCTGACTGTGGAAGTACAAAGTTTTAAGAACTTAGCCTTACGCATATTCGGAGAGTTAGGGGGGCCACAGGAGCCTATTGTAGATGACCTTGGAAGACTTATGATTTTGCGTAAAGTCATAGAAGAAAATCATAAGGAATTACTTTTGTTTAACAAATCTGGCAGGCAAACTGGTTTTATGGAATGTCTCAACCGTTTAATAACAGAGTTTGAGCAGTACCTTATTACACCGGAAATAATAGATGATCTTTATAATAAATCGGAAAGCTCTCCCGCCCTTCAAAGAAAGCTTCATGATATTAAAGTAATCTACTTAGGCTTCATAAATTATATAGAAAGTAAGTTTCTAACCAGTGAACAGACCATTGATCTTTTAAGAGAAAAAATTAAAGACTCCAGCTACCTAAAGGGGGCTCATATATGGATGGATGGGTTTTACGGCTTTAGTCCCCAACAGTATGGGTTAATCACAGAGCTCCTTAAACATGCAGGGACTGTAACCATCACATTGCCCCTTGAGCGGGCACCTAGTGTTACGGACAAACTAAATGAGAACAACCCCTTTTATGAGGCTCAAAAAGCCTTTCAAACCTTATATACAAATGCCAAAGACCAGGGCATAACTGTAGAAGACACACGTGTTATAGAAAGACCTGCAGACCAGGCCCAGGAGACCTGCCATGAGCTTTGTCACTTAGAAAGACAATACTTAAAGCACCAACCTGAAGCATATAAAGAACAAGCAAATGCCATATGGATTGATGAATTTAGCAACCAATATGAAGAGGTTGAAACGTTAGCCAAAAGGATTATTACCCTTGTTAGGGATGAGGGGTATCGCTATAAAGATATAGCTGTTGTGGCAGGTAGTTTGGGACCCTACCAAGGGATGATTAAGGGGATATTTGAGGAATATAATATACCGTGTTTTATTGATGAGAAAAGAAATATCAGTACCCATGCTTTGGTTGAACTCATTAAAGGTTTACTTGATGTGGTTAACACCAATTGGTCTTACAATGCTGTTTGCCGTGTATTGAAAACAGGCCTGTTTCCTATAGAACAAGGAGAAATAGATCTTTTAGAGAACTATATTCTGGCTTTTGGTATTAGGGGCAGAAAAATGTGGCTGCAAGAGGAAGCTTGGGAATATGAAAATATTAGCCATAGATCAGAAGATGCAAAAGCATATGTTCTAGAAAAACAAAGTCAAGTTAATGAAATTAGACACAAAGTGGCCGGCTATTTAAATGTGGTCCATACCAAACTTAAAGTAAAAAAGAAAAAAGATAGGCCGAGCATAAGAGAAATTAGCATTGCTATTTATGAGTTTTTAGAAGAAATAAAAGTAGAAGACCAGATTAATAACTGGATAGAAATAGCCAAGGATAATCAGGCATTATCCCTAGAAAAAGAGCATAGCCAAATATGGGATAGGGTAAAAGAGATATTTGAGCGCCTGGTAGATATTCTAGGAGATGACGTGGTTTTAACAAGTCTTTATGCCAAAATCTTAGAGTCAGCTTTTGGAACAGTCAAAATGGGGATGATTCCCCCAGCAAGAGACCAGGTTATTATAGGGGATATAGAGCGTTCACGTATTCATCAGGTCCGGGCACTATTTGTTATTGGAACCAATGATGGCCTAATCCCTAAAGTCGATGATGGGCCAGAGATTTTCTCAGATATGGACCGCATGAAAATAGAAGAAACCGATATTGAAATAGTGGCTAGCTCAAGAGCTCAGACCT
>CAZLPH010000148.1:2517-6041 GCA_964561345.1 uncultured Candidatus Epulonipiscium sp. | reverse complement strand
CTATTGCATCGGGGCATTTTTTCTAAATTCAAATCAGTTTATATAAGTAGTTTTCTTAGATATTGATATATACTATTAAGAGGTTCTATCTATGGCTACTTTGGAGAGTGTTACTATGAAAAGAAAGACAATCAGTGTTTCTAAAAAACGCCAAATTACTATACCATTACAGTTTTACAAGCATTTAGACCTTAATACTGAGGTGGAGTGTTCTTTAGAAGATGGTGCGATTATAATCAGGCCATCTCATAGGGGGACGACTGAATTTTCCGTTGAAATATTAAAAGATCTCCTTAACCAAGGATATTCTGGTGATGAATTAATTAAACAATTTGAAGTGCAAAGTGATAATATTAAAACTGCTTTTTGCTGCTGGAATAATCCATACACTAGATGCCTACTTAATCATATCAGACCAAGCTTCATAAATCATAACCATGGCTAAGGTATCCAGTTCACAATATTTTAACAAGGCTCGCTCAATCTCACTTCTTATTTCCTTTGGTATGTCTTCAAACTGCAGTCTGTAATAGGCCGTCATAGCTGCGCCACCATCATTTATTTCATCCCCATAACTTTCCGCATCTTCAAAGTTAATTGAATCATAATCTTCTTCACCCATATCAGAGAAAAGTTTGGGTAATAGCTGATAGGGGTCTAGCACTTGACCATCTTCGAATTTCACCCAGATTTCATCTTTAAAGTTAAAGCTCTTTATTCCATTTTCAGCTCCGTATATGGGTTTAGAATACTTGTCTTTTAAAAAGTCAGAACTATTTAAGACAGAAGGTAAGACGATCTTTATGGAATTTGACCCCTTCATATAGGGATCATAGTAAAACTTTTGAACGAGTTTCAATATATCCACCATATTCCTAGGTCCTTCAATCGCTTCCCCATTCTCTTTATATTTAGTTATTTCCCTAATAAAAGTAGAAAGCTCTTTCATGTCGGGAATATCTTGGTCGTCTTCTTGTAACTGTCTGTATATTTTATTTAAGTAGGTGTTTTCATGGTCTGAATATTTAAAAATAGTCCCTTGGTCATTAGCCAGTGCATCTTTTAATTTTCTTACAAAGTCATAATTAGGGTCTACACCAATTTCTGTATTTATCTACCCTGGTAAAGAGGTTATTGTGTTTTATGGCTGCCTCATAAATTACAGCATTATCTTTTTCAAGTAGTTTGTTAGTATCTTCTAAGGCTTGGTCTTCCTCTAAGCTTATCACTTCATGTCCTCCAGGATAATAGAACTTAGCCAGTTCCCCTACTTGAAAGCCCCCTTGCGCAAGGGCCTCTAGGAAAGGATCGTCTAGGCTTTGGTTCACATAGTCTTTTTTCCCGTGATAGTATAGTTTCCTCGGACATTCCATTCCTAATTTATATCTTGATTTTGTTAAGTATCTCATAGTAAGCATCCCCCATTTTCTTATCATTAATCTACTTTTTTACTTAACTCTTTTAGAGCCGGAATCACATAGCTCTCCATAAGCTGATCAAAGGCCACTAGGTTCCCGTTCTTGTCGTGTATCTTGTCTTCTAAAATCAAGTTATCCCTGACCTGAAAACTTCCTAATTTTAAAATCTGCGAATTAGTTTGGGTGCCATCTTTAGGGTTTTTCAAAAGTTGAACCCCATGATTTGGAAACTCTCCATGGCTATCTCCAGACATATAGATCCTATGCTCATCATCTTCAGTATATATATTTATGCCTTGCTTTTTACTTGTTAACTCCATTTTTGTAAATTTAATTCCATTAAGATTAATCAAATCAGGTTTTAACTTAGTTTTAGTTTTCTCTACCGTATATTCCACTGCCGGGTCCAAATCTAATACTTCGCCTCCAGATAGAGCATTATATATCTTTTTTATAAGTATTTTTATTTCATCATTAGGGGTATGGTTTTGTGCATTAAGATGATCTTCTACTACAAAGATAAGTTCTTTTAGATCCAGGTCTTCGTCCTTATTGATTTCCATTAATTTATCCATACGTTCTGAATTTGTGTCCTCTCGAATCTCCTTGGCTAACAAGGATGTAAATTTCTTTTCCTTAGATGAAAGTTTTTCGCTAATATAAGAATTGTCTTTCTTTGAGATATCCAAGGTTCTTTGGAGTTCATCTGTGAAATCCATAATTATTTTTTGAGTATCTTCCCGGTAAGGACTTTTAGACTTAATAATGTAATCTTTTTTGACCTCATTAATTAACCCAATGAACTCCTTATAGCCCAGTGCCTGCCACTTTTTATTACTTGGCTTATCCTTTAAAGGGGTTAAAAAAACATAGTGAGGCTCAAAATCTTTTTCATTTGCTAGCTTGTCAACTATTCTTTCATATTTGTCTAGTTGGGATGTTCCGTCTTCACTTTGTCCCTCCTTGGCATACTGCTTAAGTTCTATTGCCAAGCACATTTTTTGAGACAAGTCTTTATAAAATATATCGATATCCTTATATTCTGCAATGGATTTTACGTCCTTGTTTTCAGCTGGAAAATAGTCATAATCCTCCCCCAACAAAGCCATAAGTTTATAAGCGAAAACATTGCCTAGGTCATGGTTTTCATTTGGATCCATCATCCATCTAATCATTTTTGACATTCTGGTTTCATGAGCTGATTTGTCCTTAGAACTCTCACATTTTCCATACTCTATGATTGTCCAAAAATTCGGCTTTACCTTTAGGTCCAGGTAATTCCTCACCCAGCTCAATTTATTGAATTCCTTTAATTTCTCTAAGTAGTTTTCATAATTCATGTAAACACCCTTCCTTTAATATGTAATATATTTGTTTAATGTTCTAAGGAATTGAATACTGTCTCAGCAGTAGCTAAAAAATCTTCCCTCGTAAAATCAGCTGAAAATGACCAGTTGAACTCCTCTTTCATAATTTCCGCAATTTTATCTGCAGACATTCCTTTTTTTATTTTTCCCTCTATCCTTCTTGATTCCCCATCATATTCATCATATGAATCAGGATGGACAAAGTATGGATCAAAAGAATCTATGGCCTTCTTTACATGATTAAAGATTAAGTCTTCTTTATTCATTCACATCTCCCCTCTCTTTCTTATAACTACATTGTATAATAATCCACGTTCGCTTTATGGTACATATATTTTTATTCAAGATTATAATTTTCTACCGCCTCTTGAATGTCTTCTTTAATCTCATCAACTAGGCTTTGTGGCGATAGGACCCTCACATACAGGGCATAGCGCAAGGCCCACCTTCTCATTGCCATCCTATTACTTTTAACTCGGACAATTATTTCATCATCCTTTTTTTCTCGAACCCTTATGTCTTCTGGCTTAAACCAGTCAATAAATTCATCTAAAAACCCTTTCTTTAGGCTTAGCTTAATGTTTTCAGCTTTTCCCCCAAACATATAGATATTCTCTTCCATATAATCATTTAGATTGAAATTTTCTCCAAGACCTTCCACATCTCTCATGGCTTTTCTTGGCTCATCTAATAACTTAATATCTGTGATGCGATCAACCCTATAAAGAGAAACATCATT
>CAZLPH010000148.1:0-2417 GCA_964561345.1 uncultured Candidatus Epulonipiscium sp. | reverse complement strand
ATTTGTTTGGATGTAATAATTGCCTGATCTATTTCTCTTATGCTATCAAAGAGGGTCTTTTCTGGTGAATTGCCACTGCTTTGATTGTTAATATACATAGAAGAAATATTGCCCTTTCTAGAGCTCAAATGCTTGCTAGATAAACTTTCTAATTTTTCAATTAGATCTCTCCGCTCTTCAAGAGCTATGTGTTTAGAAAACAAAATGCTGTCTATCATTAAAAGAAGCTCCGGGTCGGAAAGCTTATGTTGGTAATATATATCAGTGATCCTTCTTTTTGTTTCATCAATTGCCTCTATGTGATTATGAGAATCATCATCTTCAGCTGCCAGTCTGATTCTGCTCTCTAGTGCATAATGGTCTATCATTTTTTCAATATTGGCAGCAATTGTTTGTCTCCTAACCTTCTTGTAGCCATACTTGCTTTCTAATATTTCTTTAATATCTTGCTGGGTTAAAGGATTGTTTTCATCTGAATACTCTTCCAAAATATCTAATAAATCCAATATAAATATTCTTGATTCACTCATTTTAATCACTCCTTTTAGTCTTTAGTTGAAAATTTCTAGAAGGTCTTTGTACTCCTTATATTCTTTCGTATCTTTTAGATGTTTTATATTTTCTATGATAGAAGAATAGTACCATTTATGTTTTGATTTTTCCTTTACATTAAACCTTTCCCACAAGTCATCTCCCAGTGTTTGATAATCCCTCTCAATTGATCTTAGGTTTGGTTTGATATCTACCGATATCCTAAGCAAAGAATTATTAGATTTCATTACCACTGAGAATCTATTATAGTCCTTAGATTTTTCTGTCTTAATATATAATGAGGCGCCTCTTCTCTAGCAAGAATAAACAAGCTTAGGTCTTTTGAATTTAAATTCGTCCTGTTATATACATCATAGAGGGTCGTTTGCTCTATGTAATATCCTTGGTCTGCTTTTCTACTAATCAGCTCATCTGCCCACTCTCTAATACCGACTGAAAATAATGGTGTTGCTATTTCAGGGTATGTAACAAAGTAGGATTGTTTTTGAATAATTGTTTTTTCGTCTATCTTTTTTTGCCGATTGATTATATAGATAGGTTCTTTGGCAAATAGTTTTTGATTGTTTATAAAAACAAAATCAAAGTTATCCTCCAACTCATTTCTAAAATATAGTCGTCTAAGTCCATTTTCATCTACCACCGTAACACTATCTATTGAAGTATTTGTCTTCATCAATTCTAGAAATTCCTGTATAGATATCTTTTTGGGATAAAGTCTTTCATAGACTGCATGGGTGCCCCATAATCCCATTTGTGATTGCATTTTTTGTTCTTCCTTGATCCAGTCATACAGAATCTCCTCATTCTCAAATAAGTCCAATCTACGTTGAATAGAATTTGGCGAGAGACCCGACGGTAAAAACATCTGTTCCTCTCCCTTGCAATTCTGTATACATAGGCAATAGAAAGGTGGATATAATTCAATTACGCTCATATTAATGCCTCCTCTTTAAATTAAATAATGTTCAATACTTAGAGTTTAAAATCAACTCCCTTGCCTTATATAATATATTATAGGATAACTGATGTCTGCTTTCTAGCACATTTGTTGTTATATAATTTATAAAAAATATATAAAGCCCTGCTAGGTGGTTTTTAATGGTGTAAATTGCTTATTAATTCCCCCAGATATATTTGCCCATCTTGGCAGCTCCTACTAACACCTATTCTAATGGCTTCTATAAAAGCTACTTCCCTTTGCTCGTCTGCTGTTTTCTCACAAAAAAAGTGTAAGAGTAGCAGAAAAACAACTCCATCACTCTTACACTTTTTATAACTTTTTAGTTTGACTCTATACCTCAAAATATCACTTTTAACCTATTTTAACAAAATAAATATTTTAGCAGATTCCTTCACACCCCTTACCCTTCAAGACTTACAAGCAAACGCTCCGTCACTTATGGTACGGTTCACCGTATCTAATGCATCGGGGCATTTTTTAACACCTTACACACTTGCATAGAAATACTGATAATAAATGTATCTTATTAGAACCTACAAATGCAATCAACATTCAATCAACAATTTTATAAAATTGTTGATTGAATGTTGATTGCAAGAACTAACTATTTTAATAAGTAAACTCTATATCTATTCTTTCCTTTAGGCTGTAATAGACCATCTTCTATCATTTTATCTAGATAATACTTTGACTTTCTAGCATCACAGACACATAATTCTCTCACTTTGGCATTGTTGATAGAGCCATTCCTATTTACATATTGTATGATCATATCTTTGGCTCTAATATATTCTACTTGTTTATCTTTTATATAGCCTACATCATCACCTAAGCTATAGTACACCTTTTCAGTAAGCACATACTTCTTAAATCCATTTCTTTCAACATATCCGTAGTCCACCAG
>CAZLPH010000147.1:0-6047 GCA_964561345.1 uncultured Candidatus Epulonipiscium sp. | reverse complement strand
CCGTAAACCTCTGCAATTTGTTGGATTTGATTAATCTTCATTCTACTCACCCACCTTGTCTGTAACCTTTTCGTGCCTGTGTGTATTGTCTTACTATGTATATCGTCACATCAGGGTTTATATTTTAGCTTTTTCCCAAAATAGTTGAAAAAGATGAAAACTTGCTTCATCTTTTTCTTATTCTATCTGAATCTAAGTAACGCATTTTATTTGATGTGTCTTTTTCGGATCTGACATTTATATCTTTTTGCATGCCTCTTGCTGTTGCTGCAAACTGATTGCTCATGGACGCCCTGCAGCTATCACAGTATTTACCTGTTTGAATCCTAGTGTTGCAGCGTTCACATTCAATGCCAAGGGGTGAATCTTTAGCAACCGTCAGCCGGCCGTCTCTTAAGTATTGTTGTACCTGCCTGACAGTAACACCTACTTCTTCACATACTACGGTCATTGAAGCTCCTGGGTTGTCATATAGATACTCTTTAACCCTGGCAAAATCCTCTTCGTCTTTTCTGAGGCATTTTTGGCATAATTGTGGTCCTACTACGTGGTGAAATAAGCCCTTACATCTTCTGCATGATTTAACTTCCATGTTATTACCCCCTATAAAATTTGCGAGCCTAAACTACCGATGCATACAACGCTGCTGTAGATTGTCTTGGCCCCTGATTGTGTCAGTACTTTGGTGCATTCATTTATGGTGCTCCCTGTTGTATATATATCGTCAATTATAAGAATTACTTTATACTTAGGCTCTAGTTCTTCTTTACACTTAAATGCATTCTTTATGTTTTCTGATCTTTGTTTTGGACTAAATTCACTTTGGGGCTTGGTATCCCGGCTTCTTACTAGGATTTCTTCGTCGTAGGCTATCTTAGTAAGTTTGGCTAGGTGGCGCCCTATTTCCCCTGCTTGGTTATAGCCTCTTTGTTTAAATCTTTCTTTGGAAACAGGTACTGGCACAATTAAGTCTACCTTGTGCAGAAAGGTGGTTTCTTGTAGTTGCCTATGCATATTGTCTGCAAAAAACCTGGCATATTTACGTCTACCCCCATATTTAAAGCGGTAGAGTGCTTCTTTAATGGTTCCTTCATAAGGGTAGAGGGCGATTCCTTTTTCATAGAGATGTTTGGTCTTTTTGCAATCTAGGCATAGGTCGTGGTCATGGGCTAATTGCTTGCCGCACTGGTTACAGACTGGGTCCTCTATTAGAGGATAGTCTTCCTCGCAGGGAAAACACAATAAGTTATCCACAGTTAGGGGTAAAATATCTTCGCAAAAGGTGCATCTGGGTGGGTACAGTAGTCTTATTGGGTATAAGTATAGCCTTTGTATATGATCACCTCTTTTATAAGTGCCTATGGCCTCTTAGAGCATTTGCTTTATGTGGGTGCTTAGGCTGGAGTAGCGTTCGATTTCCCTGTTGTTATCCACCATTCTTTGGACGGTTTCCCTAAGGCCTACAACCACAACCAAGTCTTTGGCCCGTGTGACGGCTGTGTATAGTAGATTTCGGTTGAGGAGCATTGGGGGGCCGCTATGAATTGGCAGGACAACAATGGGGTATTCACTTCCTTGGGATTTGTGGATGGTTATGGCGTAAGCTAGTTCAAGCTCGTCTAGTTGGCCATAGTCGTATTCCACGGTTTTTTGATCATCAAAGACAACGGTTATTTGTTCTGACCCGTTGTTAATTTCCTGGATTATCCCGCAGTCACCATTAAAAACCCCTACGCCTTCGTCGTATTTAATCCCTGCGCTATTATATAGTTTCCAGGGGGTGTTATAGTTATTCTTAATTTGCATGACCTTGTCACCTTTTCTAAAGATCCCTTGGCGAAATTCTTTCTCCACCTTGGATGGGTGGGGAGGATTAAGGCCTGCTTGTAGGGATTTGTTTAGTTCGTTGACACCTAGAACCCCTTTCCGCATGGGGGCTAGTACTTGAATGTCCATTAGGGGATTACATTTTTGAAATTTGGGCAACCGCTCTATGGTTAGTTGCAGCAAGGTTTCAACGATGTCATTTTGGACGGCCCTTTGGAGTAAGAAAAAGTCTTTGTCTTTTTGGTTGTAGAGGGGGTAATCTCCTTGGTTAATCCTGTGGGCATTCATAATAATGTCACTTTCTTGTGCTTGCCGAAAAACCTGGGTTAAGCGTACCACTTCGATTCGGCCGCTACTGATGATATCTTTTAGAACGTTACCTGGGCCAACAGATGGTAACTGGTCCGCGTCACCAACTAAGATAATCCGCTGACCTGGGGTCATGGCCTTTAATAGGGCGTTCATTAAAACCACGTCTACCATGGACATCTCGTCTACGATTAGGACGTCTGTGTCTAAAGGGTCTTCTTCATTTTTGGCAAATGATTGTCTTTTGGAATCTTCTCTGATGAATTCTATTTCTAGGAGGCGGTGGATGGTCTGGGCTTCCCTGCCTGTGGCCTCGCTCATGCGCTTGGCAGCCCTTCCTGTGGGGGCTGCTAGCATGACTTCTAGGTCCTTCTTCTCCAGCATGTGGATAATGGTGTTGATGGTGGTGGTCTTTCCTGTTCCTGGTCCACCTGTCACCACAACCACACCGTTAGAGAGGACTTGCCTGACGGCTTCTCTTTGTTCTGGTGCTAGCTCAATGTCGTTGCTTGATTCGAATGCGTCTATGTCTTTTTCTAATGTTGGGTCTGGGTGGTCATCTTGCTGGTCAGCCATATCCACAAGTCTGCGGGCAATCCACTGCTCTGCATTATAAAATAGGGATAAAAACACAATTTCTTCTTGGTCTTGTCTTTTTATAATAATATTCTTCCCAATATGGAGGTCAATCATACCGTTTTCTACTTCTTCTTCTGAAACGCCTAGTAGTTGCCTGGCTTGTTGCATGAGCATGGGCTTTGGCATGTAGGTATGACCGTTGTTTGAGAAGGTGTTTAGGATATAGTTTATGCCGCTTTTTATTCTGTGGGGGGATTCTTTGCTGATGCCCATGTTGGCGGCAATTTCGTCAGCTTTCTTGAAGCCGATGCCCCAGATATCGTCTGCTAGGCGGTAGGGGTTATTTTGGACGATCTCCATGGTGCGTTCCCGGTATTGTTTGTATATCTTGGCGGCGTAAACCGGGGTGATGCCGTAGTCTTGGAGAAAGAGCATGGCTCTTCTAAGGTCGTATTGTTGGTGGAAGATTTCGCTGATTTCGTTGGCTTTTTTTTTGCTAATGCCTCTGACTTGGGAGAGAACCATGGGTTCTTCTTCGATAATTTGAAAGGTGTCTGTGCCGAAGTGCTTGACAATTCGGTTGGCTAGTTTGGGGCCGATTCCTTTGATGACGCCTGATGCTAGGTATTTTTCGATGCCTTGGACTGTTGTTGGGATGTGGCGTTCGTGAAACGCTACTTTAAACTGCTTGCCGTAGATGTGGTGGGTGGTCCATTCGCCGATTAGGCGCAGTTCTTCCCCTTCATGTATGTCGGGGATTACGCCGACGCATGCAGTTTCTTCACCTTTATATAAAATCGTACACACTGTGTAGCCGTTTTCTTTGTTTTGAAAGATGATGTCTTCGATGACACCTTCTATTGTTGTTTGATCTTTTTGGTTTTCCATTTTATCACCGTTTGCTTTTTTATTTTAGTATATCAGTTGGTGGGGGAGTTAACAAGGGCTTTGGGGGACGGTTAACAAAGTTCGGTAGTCAAGGTTGGTGGGACGGTTAACAAAATCTTACAGAAGATTAGCTGAAAACAAAAACAAAAAGCTCACCCTGTAGGAGGATGAACTTTGCCATATATTTTATATTTTTGCACCTTAAGTGACGCAATTTTTATGCGCTAATTTACTTATACTATTTTTCATAATTCGACATTCAAACTGATCTTAGCTTTGCTGAACGATTAGGTCATTTAATATGCTTCTTTTTTTATAGACAATCTCTAAGCCTTTACCTGTTAAGTACGATACACCAGACTGGGTTATATTGCCCAGAATTTCACATATCTCCTCCTGATTTATATCACAAAACGAACTCATCAAAAAGCAGGCTAAAGCTCGTAATTCGCTAGTTTTTTGCTTATATTTAACATGAACATCCTGGGGATCTTGATTTAAATATTTTGCCACATAATCTATTATTTCATTAGGCTTTTGGTGCCTTGATATGATCTTTTTATGACTATAATACTCTGTTTCTGGATTAATAAATTCCACCTCTGTCTCAAGTTCCTCACTGGTACTCTCTTTTACTAGTGTTGCATATTTCTCTTTGTTTTTTGTATCTCTAAAATATATTAGACTTTCTAAAAATGAGCGGGTTAAAATACCAAAGGTATCTGTTTCCTGAAGATATTCTTTGAAACTTGAAAACGGATAGTCCTGGACATTATTTTCATACCCCGGTATATCCTTAGGATTATTATGTATATAGGCAGATAAAGTGATCATATACCTTTCCGTATCAACAATCTTACTTTTGAATCTATCCTGAAAAACGTGGCCATAACGGTCGTATTTTTTATTAAAATATCTTGCATAAGAAAAATTAATGCCATGCATAATTTTTGATATATCAGCACCTGCTGGGTCTATAATCAGGTGCCCATGGTTATTCATGAGGCAATAGGCATGGACTTTAAAGCCATATTTCAATTGATTTTTCTCTATTAGCTTAAGATATTTAATTTTATCTGCATCTTCCTTAAATAAATCTAATTCCTTTATACTTCTTACCATAATGTGGTATGAATGACTGGTGGTTCTAACCCTGGCTGATCTTGGCATAGGTATCTCTCCCTTATTTTTGTGTGTATGTTTATCTATTAAGGAGTATTGCCAAGTTTAACCTTTTCTAAACCAAAAAAGGGGACGGTTAACAAATAATAGCAATCTGCTACTATTTGTTAACCGTCCCAAGATCAAGATCTAAACCAGTCTTACTTCTACTTAAGTTTGTTAACCGTCCCCAAAAGAGCTTCGACCTTATCAGTCCGCTCCCAAGGCAAGTCAACATCTGTCCTACCAAAGTGTCCATAAGCCGCCGTCTGCTTATAAATTGGTTTCCTAAGGTCTAGCATCTTAATGATTGCTGCTGGTCTTAGGTCAAAGTGCTCATTTACCACTTCTACCAATTTCTCATCTGAGATACTCCCTGTCCCGTATGTGTTAACAAGGACAGATACTGGTCTTGCAACACCAATGGCGTAGGCAAGCTCAATCTCACACTTTCTTGCGATACCTGCTGCTACGATGTTCTTTGCAACGTACCGGGCTGCGTAGGCTGCTGAGCGGTCTACTTTTGTTGGGTCTTTTCCAGAGAATGCACCGCCGCCGTGGCTGGCGTATCCACCGTAGGTATCGACGATGATTTTACGGCCTGTTAGACCAGAGTCACCGTTTGGTCCGCCCACAACAAAGCGGCCTGTTGGGTTGATAAAGTATTTTGTCTCATCATCTAAAAGATGTTCAGGTAATGTTGGTTTAATAACATGTTCCATTATATCATCATAAATCTGCTGCTGTCCCACGTCTACTGCGTGCTGACTTGATATAACCACAGCGTCAATTCTTATTGGTTCGTCGTCTTTGTATTCTACCGTTACCTGGGACTTTCCGTCTGGACGAAGATAAGTTAGAATGCCATCTTTACGCACCTGGGTAAGTTTTTGTGAGAGTTTATGAGCGAGAGAAATGGGCATTGGCATAAGCTCGTCCGTTTCGTCGCATGCATAACCAAACATCATGCCTTGGTCACCAGCGCCTGAAGCCTCTATTTGAGCGTCGGTCATATCATCGTGCTTTGCATCTTTGTCACCATCTACACCCATGGCAATATCTGATGATTGTTCGTCTATTGATACGATTACACCACATGTGTTGGCGTCAAAACCAAAGTCTGCGTTGTTATAACCGATTTCATTTACTGTTTCCCTTGCGATTTTATTCATATCCACATAGCAATCCGTTGTGATTTCCCCCATTACTAAAATAAGTCCTGTGGTAATGGCTGTTTCACACGCTACCCTTGCATGAGGGTCCTGGGCTAAAATAGCATCTAG
>CAZLPH010000146.1:0-6069 GCA_964561345.1 uncultured Candidatus Epulonipiscium sp. | reverse complement strand
GATATGGATGATCCAGAACTAGCAGAAACCATTAAGAAGAAAATGTTTGTGTTTGAAGATATTCTTACACTGGATAATAGGTCTATTCAGCGTATCCTTAGGGAAGTGGACAACCATGAGCTTGCGGTTGCATTAAAAGGATCAAATGAGGAAGTAAAGGAAGCTATCTTCGGAAACATTTCTCAAAGACTTGCTACTATGATAGCCGAGGATTTAGAGTATATGGGGCCAAAGCGTATTAAAGAAATTGAAGAAGCCCAGCAAAAAATTGTTAATATCATTCGTAAGTTAGAAGAAACCGGTGAAATTGTTATTTCACGTGGTGGAGGTGACGAGATTATTGTCTAGTATCATAAAGGGGCAAAGAGTTAGAAGTGAGTCAAGACTAGAAATTCAAGATCTAAGCAAAAGTATTGCGCCAGAAAATAAAGACAAGGATCTTACAATTAAAGCTGAAGAGCAAAAAAGATATATTGAAAAGAAGATGCAAATAGCTGAATCTGAAGCAGAGACAATGATACAAAAGGCAACGGATGAGGCAGTAGCAAAAGCTGCCCTAATCATTAAAGATGGCCATGATAGAATAAAAATGGAATCAACTATTGCACTTGAAAGAGCACAAGATGAGGGCTACGCACGAGGTTATGAAAAAGGACAGCTAGAGGCCCAGAGTCTAATTGATGAAGCAAAGCAGGTTGTCCAAAATGCTAAGGAAGAGAGAGAGCAAACTTTAGATAAGCTTGAGCCAGAAATAATCGAAATGATTATAAACATATGTGGAAAACTTATAGGTGAAGAGCTTCATTATAATAAAGAAACAATACTTGTACTAATTCGTAAGACACTAGAGAGTATTTCCACAGATACCTTAGATGTGACCATAAAGGTTTCTGAAAGAGATTACGATTATGTTTTGGAAAACAAGGAACTTATTACAGGTAACGCAGCAGCTGAGAAAATGAAAGTGGTAAAAGATATAAACTTAGTTCAAGGTTCGTGCACGATAGAAACAGAATTTGGTAGTATATCGTGTAAGGTAGATGAAGCTTTTAAAAAAATTAAAAAACAAATGCGTTTAATTGCCAGTAAGAAATAGAGGGGTATAGATGATTGATCTAAGCAAATACGATTCTATATTAAATGAAGATTACATGGTGCACTTTGGCTATGTCAGTCAGGTTGTGGGCCTAACAATTGAATCTATAGGACCTATGTGCAGTGTAGGAGACCTTTGCTATATCGTGCCGCATCAAGATGCAGAAGAAGGTGTCTACGCAGAAGTCGTGGGCTTTAGAGACAAGAACCTTTTGCTTATGCCCCTAGGAGAAACTGCCGGAATAGGTGTTGGGAGTATTGTTAAGGCCACGGGTAAACCTTTGCAAGTAGCGGTGGGGGAAGAACTTTTAGGTAAAGTTGTAGATTGGCAAGGTAAACCACTGGACAAGGATGATTTGGTTTTTTGCCAAGACTATGTAGATATCGAAAATCAGCCACCTAACCCTTTAACAAGACAAAGAATTACAGAAGTAATGCCCCTAGGTGTTAAAGCCATAGATGGCATGTTAACAGTGGGAAAAGGTCAAAGAATAGGTGTCTTTGCTGGTAGTGGTGTCGGTAAGAGTACTTTAATGGGTATGATTGCTAGAAATGCACACTCTGATATTAACGTTATTGCCTTAATAGGAGAGCGTGGAAGAGAAGTACGAGAATTTATTGAAAAAGACCTCCAAGAAGAAGGACTTAAACGATCTATTGTCGTCGTAGCGACGTCTGACCAACCAGCCCTTATGAGGCTTAAGGCGGCCCAAACAGCAACAGCAATCGCAGAATATTTTAGAGATCAAGGAAAATACGTCTTACTACTAATGGATTCTTTAACAAGATTTGCCATGGCTCAAAGGGAAGTAGGTCTTGCAATTGGAGAACCACCTGTAACAAGAGGGTACCCGCCTTCAGTTTTTGCAGTTATGCCTAAACTTTTAGAAAGGACAGGTAACTCTGCAGATGGCAGTATAACAGGGATCTATACAGTTCTTGTAGATGGTGATGATATGAATGAGCCGGTTACAGACACAGTTAGAGGGATTTTAGATGGCCACGTTATGTTATCAAGGAAACTTGCGAGTAGGAACCATTACCCAGCAATAGATGTTCTTTCAAGTATTTCAAGGGTTATGAATGACATTGTTACACCAGAACACAAAGCAGCAGCAAGTGAGGCAAAGAAGCATATGGCTATCTACGAAGAATCTGCAGACTTAATTAACATTGGTGCCTATGTGGCAGGAAGTAACCCAGAAATAGATGAGGCCATTGATAAAAACTCTAAAATAACAAGTTTCTTGAGACAAGAAGTAGAAGAAAATATAGATTTTGACCATGTGGTAACACAGTTAGAAGAAAGTTGTAACTAAGGAGGGGAAAGATGGCTGCCTTTAAATATAACTTACAAAATATACTTAATCTTAGAGAACAACAAGAAGACATGAAACTAAAAGAGTATGCCCAGTCATTAGAACGATTAAAAGAACAAAGACTAATCAAAAAACAGATAGATGAGTCCTTGCTTAGCAATAGAGAACTATTTAAAAATTCTATTAGTGACTACATTGACCCTAACCAAATAAAACAACAATTAAATTATCAAATGTTACTAGCAAATAAACAAGCTATAGCAAAAGATAAAGTTGACAAAGCAAAAGAGAACACAGATGTGTATAGGGAGCATTTATTAAAAGCTATGAAAGAGAGAAAAACTTTAGATATTCTAAAAGAAAAAAAATTAGAAGAATTTAAGGAAGAGGAAAAAAAGGAAGAACAACAAATAATAGATGAAATTGTGAGTTTTTCATATACAAAATCTGAGTAATGGGGGATACCATGGAAGATGTGAAGATAGATTTAAATGCAGAGGATGCTATCCTAACAGATGGTCGCCCGCTTAAATCAAAACGAAAAAAATCCTATATGATACCTGTATTCTTTGTGGTAATACTTGCACTTATAGTTGTGATTATTAAGCTTGACATAGGAAAAATATCAAGTAAATATATAGCACCAAAAATAGAAAATGTCCCTATCATTAAGCATATCTTGCCAGGAAAGAATGAACAAGGCTTATATGACAATCATAATAAAGAACAATTGGTCGATATTATAAGTGGGAATGAAACAGAAATTCAGCTAGCTGAGTTAAAAATACAAGAACAGCTAGATCAAATAAGCGGTTTAGAAAGTAAAATTAGAGATTTAGAAGTATTTGAAGAAGAGTATCTTAATTTTAAAGAAGAAAAGCGAGTGTTTGATGCATACATTGGAAATATGGACAAAGATGAGTATGTAAAATATTATCAAAAAATGCATCCAGAAACAGCTGAAGAAGTGTATGCTCAAATTATACAAGTTCAGCAACTGACCAAAGAAGAAAGAAAATATTCAGCTCTTATTTCAGAAATGGATGAAACAAGGGCAGCCAAAGTGTTAGAAAATCTATTTCAAACTGATATGGATATCATACTGGCCATATTATCTAATATGGAAACTGAAAATGCATCAGCCATACTGGAAGAAATGGATTCTAAAATAGCATCAAGTGTTGTCAAACAACTATCGCCAGAATAAAAGAGGGGAGGGAAAGCAAATGAACGTACAACCAATGACCTTAGATATGAACATGTTAAGAGCACCACAAAAAGCCAATAACCAACAGGCAAACAGTAAAAAAGAAGATGACTTTTCATATGTCCTTGATAGATCAAGACAAAAGCAAGAAAAGCCTATAAAACAAAAAACTAACAAGAGCAATGAAACGAACCAGCAAAAAGTAGATAAAAACCCTGAAACAGAGTCTAAAAAGACAGAAAGCAAGGGTGCTATAGAAGTAAAAGACGTAAAGCAAGTAAAAGAAATAACCGAAGAAGATGAAGTCTTATTTAAAGATGAAATAGACAAGGCGATGTCAGACCTAGCAAATTTATTTGGCATAGGAGTAGAAGAATTAGAACAAATGCTTGTTAACTTACAAATTGGACTCTCAGACTTATTACAAGTCGATAACTTACAACAACTTATAATGGAAGTAAATGGAGTCGACCAACCAATGGAACTACTTTTAATCCCAGAACTTGGCGTGACGATTAAAGAGATAACGGCTATTGTAGAAAACTACACAAGCAATATTACAAATCTTGGATTTGATACTAAGCTTTTAGAAGCAGAGCAAGGGCAAATTGAAAACGTTATTAAGCCGGAGATGCAGGGTGTAAATATTGCCAATCAAAACAATATAACCCAAGATACTCAGCTAGGGGCTAATAATGAAGGTTTAGGGGCCAAAATGGAAACCATGACTCAAATCGAAGCAGTAGGCCAAAACAGTGAAGAGTTAGCTCAAAATGAAGAACAATCAACACCAAATCAAAATAAGGCAGCAAATCAATTTTTAGATAACTTATCACAATCAATGGGAGAAGTATTTCAGTCACAAAACAACCCTATAACTGAAGCTTTTGAGACAGTGGCCACAAGAACTGAACCTGTTAATCCCAGAATGGTATTAGATCAAATCGTTGAAAAGATCAAAGTATCTTCTATTGAAAATGAAGCAAAAATGACCATACAGTTAAAGCCTGAGCACCTTGGGAAGTTAAATATGGAAGTAGTTTCAAAGCAAGGAATACTAACAGCTCAGATTACAGTAGAAAATGAAAAAACGAAGGCCTTATTAGACCAAAACATTCAAAGTTTAAGGGAAGGTTTGGAAAGCAAAGGACTTGTTATACAAGAATTAGAAGTAGCTGTTGGACAAAATCAGAATGAAGATAGACCAGCTTATGAAGGCTCTAAACAAAATAAAAATATGTCAGATATCATAAATCAAATGATGAGCGAAGATGGTGAGATGGTAGAAGAAGCACAATCAGATAATTTATTTGACGATACAAACGAAGTAGATTATATAGCGTAGAAAGGAGTAACCTTATGAGTAGCATAAAAGGAACCCACTATGTCAGCCCAGATGATGAAAAGATTCAATCTAGTAGTATTAATAGACAACCACAAAACGACCTAGATAAAGATGCTTTCATGCAACTGTTAGTAACCCAGCTTAGGTACCAAGATCCACTGAATCCTATGGATAACCAAGCATTTATGGCCCAAATGGCTCAATTTTCAGCCCTTGAGCAAATGATGAATATGAGTGTGGCTATGGATAAGTCTAATGCCCACGCTTTAATTGGAAAAGTAGTTGAGGCTCAATACCAAGATCCAGCAAGTAACCAAACAGAAATGGTTGTTGGAAAAGTAGATGGGGTTGTTATGAAAAATAACAAGAACTATTTAATGGTAAATGGAAAAGAGATAGAACTGAAAAATGTTGAAAGTGTCATAGATCCAAGTTTAGTAGGTAGCACAGACATAACATCAGGATTTGAACTTCTAGGAAAAACAGTACAAGCTTCTATAACGGACAAAGAGTCAGGTAAAAAGTTTATATATGAAGGAGAAGTACAGGAAATTGTTATGGAAAAAGGCGCCCCATATGTTGTTATAGGGACGGGAGAAAAGGCAGTACAAGTTTCAGTTGATAACGTGGATAATGTTATTGAAAAACCAACGATTACAGGTATGCAGGCGGTAGGAACCATAACAGATGAAGATGGAAACAAGGTTAAAATTGAAGGAATTGTAGAATATCTATTAGTCATAGATGGAGAGATTCAAGTTAATATAGATGGAACCCTAATACCTTTTGATCAACTAGAAAAAGTATCTAAAAAGTAGTGTACAGGAGGTTGCCAAGTTATGATTAATAAGTTAAGTAATCATAAAATTAATCCCATGTTATTAAAGGGCCAAGAGATTAGACTTTTGCATAAAGAAACAAACCAGGAAGTGTCTTTTAATCAAGTGCTTCAAGGAAAGTTAAACGAAGCTAATCTTCAGTATTCCAAACATGCTGACTTTAAGATGAAATCCCTTGGGATTGAGAGAAATAAAGATTTTGAAAAACAATTACAAATAGCAACAGGTAAAGCAAGAGCTAAAAACATTAAAGAAGGACTTATT
>CAZLPH010000145.1:0-6147 GCA_964561345.1 uncultured Candidatus Epulonipiscium sp. | reverse complement strand
TATTAATATATAGATCTTAGTATGCACGATCTCCAATAATACTTGCTGCGTCTTTTGCAAAGAAAGTTTCTTCTTTAACGTAAGCAATTTTATCAACGCTTCCGCCAGATTCTAATGTTTCAATAATCTCTTGAACTCTTGGGCCATGTAATGGATTACACTCAACATCAACATCAATATCCCCTGCTATCATTGCTTCAAATGCTGCCTTTACAGCGTCAAAAGAAACAACTGTAATGTCCCCTTCTGGTCCACATGTTTTACCTGCTGCCTTAATAGCATTAATAGCACCAAATGCCATATTGTCATTCTCAGCAATAACAACATCAATATCAGCGTGAGACTTTAAGAAAGACTCCATAACTTCCTGTCCTTTTTCTTGGGTAAAGTCACCAGATTGACGATCTAGCATATTCCAGTTAGGGTAGTCTGACATTTTTTCTTCAAAGCCATCTGTTCGTCCAATTTGAGCAGATGAGCCCATTGTCCCTTGCAGGGTAACAATATTTATTTCTTTATCTGCTGGAACGCCTTTTAAATCAAGTGCTACTTCTAGGGCTGCTACAGCGTCATACCCTTCTTGCTTGAAGTTAGAACCGACCCAAGCAACGTAGTTGTCCTCGTTACTTGTTTGGATCATACGGTCTACAATTATAACCGGAATACCTGCATCATTTGCTTCTCCTAAAACGGTATCCCATCCTGCTTCAGTATTTGGGGCAAGTACAATATAATCCACATCCTTTTGAATAAAGTCCCTGATTGCTGTAATTTGTTTATCTGTTTTTTGCTGGGCATCAACCATTTCAAATTTAAAGCCATTTTCTTCAACAAATGTTTGCTGCATTGACATGGTATTGGCCATACGCCAATCTGACTCTGCCCCTACTTGAACAAAACCAACATAAATTAATTCTTTTTCTTCCGACGTTTCTGGCTCTACTGGCGTTTCAGGTGTTTCTGCTACAACATCCTGACTTGTATCCACATCCTGATTGGTTTTTTGCGTATTACCCCCACATCCTGTTAAGGCTGTTAGTAATCCAACTGCTAATATAAGCGACATTAATTTTTTGACCTTTTTCATTTTCTTACCTCCATTTTTTAATTGCAATATGTAAAAGCTTATAGCTACATACTATTCATCTTTGGGCTTTAATACCATCTGTTTTTATTGGTATTTGTTGGGATGTTTTACGCTCTTTTTTTAAAGTATGATTTTTTTTAGATTCAATTGGAAAATATTACGAAAGCTCTGAAAAAATGGGAATTTTAACCTCTACCCTAGTACCTTCCCCTAAGATACTGCTAATAAAAATCCCATAAGATTCACCAAATTTAAGTTTAATCCGCTCATTAACATTATATAACCCATACGATTCTTTCTTCTTTTTGCAATAATTATTTAACTTCTTTACCTGCTCTGCTTCTATACCAATACCATTATCCTCTACTGTAATAATAAGGCTATCACTTTCCCTAGCTGCCCTAACTGTAATTTTTCCCATGCCTCTTTTATTTTTTATCCCATGATAAAGGGCGTTTTCTACAATAGGCTGCAAGGTTATTTTTGGAATCATAAGATCTTTGTAGTCATCAGAAAAACTAATTTCATAGTCTAATATATCCTGGTAACGGACCTGCTGAATTTCTAAATAACTTCTAATATGCTTCTCTTCTTGTTCTAAAGTAAACATACCATCCCCATGGTTTAAAGATGTCCTAAAAAAATCTGATAAAGAATCAACCATTTTAACAACAGCTCCCTGGTCACCTGATTCTGCTAGCCACATAATCGTATCTAAGGTATTATACAAAAAATGAGGCTTGATTTGGGCCTGTAAAAGCTCCAGCTCTGCCTCCCTTAAATTCTTTTCTTCTTTTTTAACTGCATGTAGTAAATAGTCAATTTTAACAATCATACCATTTAATGAACTGCCTAATTCCTTCACTTCCGCACCATATAAAACATTGGCACGCACTGAAAGGTCGCCTTTAGCGACCTGATTGGTAACATCACTTAGATGTTTAATTGGCTTTACAATACTATTTGGAATCAAGATTGATAAGAGAAATTCAAATATCAGCAAGATAATAAAGACAATCAGACTAAATAAAGTTATCTCATTAAAACTCTTTACCATCTCCAGCCTAACATCTTCCATTCTCTGGGTTTCGTAGTAACTATATTCAAGAACTGTGGATTGAATCAAAGATGTCACAATCTGAATATCTTTTTCCCAGATGATAATATTATCATCATAATGGCCTCCTATTTTCTTGTTTTTTTCAATTCGGCCCACATATTTTTCAAGGTTGTCTAGTAGCTTTAAGATAGTCTCAGCTCTTTGCTTGTTTTCTTCAAAATTTGTATTATGTACAAGGTCTAAGGCAATCTTTCTAGCCAGGTCAATACTTCTATATGAATCCTGCTCCTCAAAAGTCGAATGGCCTGCTATTAACAGATAAATCTTATAGTCAAATTCTTCTTTAAAGTTAATACTAAATTGCCCCGCTTTAGATGCGTTTGAGATAATTTGATCGTACTTACTATTCATTTTGTAGATATTAAAAAAGAATGCTGCCAGTAAGATAAGCAGCGGAATAATAAATAAAATTAAAGATAGTTGTATCTTTCTATTTAGTTTTAAGTTGCCAAAGGTGTTGCCAAATCTATGTTTTACCCAGTTTTTCACCTAATCCCCCCTTACATTAAATCATTGGCTATTCTTTCTTTGACGCCCGGTATTGTGTTGGTGTCACATCATGTTCTTTTTTAAAAAGATAAGAAAAGTATTGGGGATCCTTATAGCCTACTTTTTCACTGATTTCAATAGAACGTAAATCCGAGTAGCGTAATAGCTCCCTTGCCTTACTCATCCTTAGGCCTGTTAAGTACTTTATAAATCCAAGCCCTGTTTCACGCCTAAAGATTGTGCTAAAATAACTTGGGCTTATATTAACATGGGCTGCCACTTCGTTAAGAGAAAGTTCCTCATTTATATAATGCGCTTCTATATACTGTTTTGCGTCCCCTACAACGCAGTAATAACGCTTTCTTTTTACCTCTTCCCTTTGCTGGATACAAATGGTAAAGATATGAGTGATAAAGGTCTTTAACTTGTTAAAGTCAATAATCATATCTTCCATTTCATCTAGCTGTGAAAATATCTTTTGGCTTAATACTTCTCCCTTTCCTATTTCCTTTATAAAATCTAGGGCTGTAAAATAAACATTCATAATAATATATTGCCTAAGGAGCAAAGACTTTTTGCTAATCTTATCAATACTCTTTAAAAATTCTTCCACAAAAAAGTCAATCTCACTGAGTTCACCCTTCTTTAAAAATGATTCAGCCATTTTTGTATCTGAATTCCCTAGCTCAAGTGCCCCTATTAACGTCTCTGTATCTTCATAAATCAAAGGTAATACTTGATTGTTATTAACAATATCATTATCACTAACAAAAAAACGCCTTGCAAAAGCTAAAGATGCACTCTCATAAGATTCAAACAGACTTGTTAAACGGCTAACTGGCACCCCTATGCCACCGAAATAATTGGCTTCAGGATAACAATCCATTATCTTTTTAATGTCATTTAAATATTCTCTTTGGATCCCCTCTACTTCTCCTATAGACTTTCCCTTTACAATCAAAGCCTTTCCCTCAATGGCCCGTTCAAAAACTAGAATATCTTTATAGCTAGACTCTAGCATCTGAATCTCACTATCTATTTTTAATAACTCACGTGAGTAATCCTCATCTTCGCCACGAACATTATATTTAAGTAATATAACCTGGTAGTATTGTGCCACCATTTCAAACCCAAGTTCTTTGCCTTTTTCTAGAATTTCGGCAGTTGAAAGAACTCCTCCTATCATATTGTCGAAGAAGTTTCTTTTGTTATGGCTATCATTTTCTTCCATTTCTTTTTGATAGGTTTTAATGTTTTCCATCTCAATCCGCTCATTCATTAACCGCTCAGCCAGTTGCTTAACGACTTTGACTAATTCAACACTGCTAATGGGCTTTAAAATATATTCATCGACACCAATGTTAATTGCTTTTTGGGCATAGCTAAACTCTTCGTATCCACTTAAGATGATAATTTTACTATCTGGCAACTCCTTTTTCACAAGGCGACTTAGTTCTAGCCCATCCATAAAAGGCATCTTTATGTCCGTAATAATAATATCTGGCTGCTCAGTTTGAATGAGCTTATAGGCAATTTCACCATCTGCCGCATCACCGCAAAATATAAACCCCTCTTTTTTCCAATCAATATTTTTTTTGATACCTTCTCTTACAATGTATTCATCTTCTACTAAAAAAACCTTTAGCATGACTTCCCCCTTCCTTGATTGCTTTTTAGTTGTAGTAACAACTTCTTAGTGTAAATTTTACACCATAGTTACTAGTATTGCAAGTATTCCTTTAGTTTTTTTAGATAGGTTTAACAAATTCTATAATAGATTGACGAAACACATCACACGTTGTAGAATATAAGGGATTAATAGCATATCTATTAATAATAATCATAATCATACCATCGGGGGAGATCACTATGAATAATCATCTTAAAAATGCTGATAAGGTCAGTACAACTATCATTGATGTTATTGTATTACTAATAACCATATTAGCCTTTACGAAACACGGATTTGAGGGGGGACTAAAACTAGCCCTACCTTTAATCATTGTGGCCATATTAACCACAGGATTCTATTTTGTTAAACTTAACAGTAGAATAAAGGGCGTTATTTATGCCTTACTCATTACACTCATTAGTCTTAAAGATTTTTTAACACCTGGAATGGGTTTTAATGCGACATATGCGCTACTTCTGTCCATGGCCATTATGGCTATGTATTTCCGAGAAAAACTCGTTATCTCACATGGTCTTATTCTAAATATTTTACTTGTTGGTATTTACTTTTTTAATCCACAAGAACTTCTCAGTGGAAATACACGTTTTTCATTATTCTTGCTGCTTCTCGTTAACGCAAATGCTATTTTTCTTTGTTTTTTCTTTATAACCAAATGGAGTTCTAATCTTGTTGATATGTCGGAGGAAAAAGCCAAAGAAGCTTTAAGCCTTGTTGATATTCTTAATATCACCTTATTAAAAGTAAAAAATGGGACACAAATCTTAAACGACACTGTTAGTATCTTTTCTAAAAATATGGATTCAAACCTAAGTACCATAAAAAATGTTAATATTGCCATACAAGAAATATCAAGAGGTGTGCAACATCAAGCCGATAGTATTAGTATTATCAATAGCCAAATGAACAATATATCTTCTGAAATGAGTGAAACAAAAATAATTTCTGATACTGTTTTAGAAAACTCCAAAGGTATGATCGAAAAAGTTGCAGGTGGAACTCATAAAGTTAAGGAAATGGAAGCTCAAATGGATACGATTAACGGGGCTGTTGGAATGTCCTTAACCATGGTAAATGACCTGCAAGGGAAAATAGCTGATATTGTTGGCTTCCTTGATTCTATCAATGATATTGCCGAACAAACTAATTTGCTTGCTTTAAACGCATCTATTGAAGCCGCAAGAGCCGGTGAACAAGGAAGAGGGTTTGCTGTGGTTGCTGATGAAGTTGGGAAACTTGCTGTAGATAGCTCTAAAATAGTAAGTGATATTAATATTATTATAAAAGAACTTTCAACTCAAACAAAAGAGGCTGTTACAACTGTTAACCAAGGTGATACTGCTTTGAAAACTGGAAATGATATTTTAGACCAGGTATTGTCTTACTTTGATGATTTTACAGAAGGATTCCAACAAACAAACGACTCTCTTACAGCAGAGAGTAAAATGATGCTGAAAGTTTCTTCTAATATTGTTTCTATCCAACAACAAATTGAAAATGCCGCCAGCATTTCTGAGCAGCAAGCGGCTGCTACTGAAGAAGTCTCTGCCACAATGGAAAACTTAAGTAGTGACATAGGGTCTATGGATGGTGCCATTGATAAGATTAATTCTTTAAGCTTTGATTTAGAAGAACTGTCAAAAGATAATCTTTAATTTATCCTTCCTCAAAATAGATCTGATTTCTTACAATCATAAAAACAAAACAAGAAAAAGTCTGGCTTATAATCATATAAATTGATTATAAGCTAGACTTTTATTA
>CAZLPH010000144.1:0-6239 GCA_964561345.1 uncultured Candidatus Epulonipiscium sp. | reverse complement strand
GGAGGATTAACCCAATGGTTAGAGTCTATACTGATATCAAAGTATTTACTTGTAATGCTCATCCAGAGCTTGCAGAGCAAATAGCAGAGAATTTAGGAATTACACTTGGAAAATCAGAAGTTACTATGTTTAGTGATGGGGAGATTTCAGTTAAGATTGACGAAAAGGTTAGAGGGACAGATGTTTACATCATTCAACCAACATCAACACCGGTTAACGAGCACCTGATGGAAATGTTAATTATGATTGATGCAATGAGAAGAGCATCAGCGGGTAGGGTAACAGCAGTTATTCCTTACTACGGATATGCTAGGCAGGACAGAAAAACAAGGGCTAGAGACCCTATTAGTGCAAAGTTGGTAGCAGATCTTATTGAGAAAGCTGGTGCGGACAGGGTTTTAACAATGGATTTACACTGTTCTCAGATTCAAGGTTTTTTTGATATACCTGTGGATCATTTAGTTGGAATGCCACTTCTCACAAAGCATTATTTAGAGCATTTCCCACACTTAGATAATGGTGTGGCAGTATCGCCAGACTTAGGAAGTGTTGTGAGGGCAAGAGCATTTGGATCAAAATTAGGCATACCACTTGCTATTATTGACAAGAGAAGGCCAAAAGCCAATGTTTCAGAAGTTATGAATGTTATTGGTGATATTGAAGGAAAGAATGTTATCTTAATAGATGATATGATTGACACGGCAGGTACAATTTGTAACGCCGCAGATTCCTTGAAAGAAAGAGGTGCAGTAGGTGTGTATGCATGTTGTACCCACGGTGTACTATCAGGACCAGCCATTGAACGAATTCAAAATTCAGCAATTGAGGAATTAGTGGTATTAGATACCATTCGAATTCCAGAAGAAAAACTAATCGATAAAATACACCGAATTTCCGTTGCACCTATTTTTGCAGATGCAATTAGGAGAATACATGAAGATTTATCAGTATCTAAACTATTTGATTAATAATAAAAAATGCCCTAGTGAGTACTCCTAGGGCGTTTTTGTGATTGGGAAAATAGCAATAAAGGAAAGGAATATACGATGAAGCTAATTATAGGACTAGGGAATCCTGGGAGAGAGTATGCTAATACAAGACATAATATTGGATTTGAGGCAGTAGATGCTTTGGCTCAGGACTACAGTATAAGTGTGACAAAAAACAAGTTTAAGGCCTTATACGGTGAAGGCAAAGTGGGGAATAAAAAAGTCATATTGGTAAAGCCACAAACCTATATGAACTTAAGTGGTGAATCTGTAAAAGCATTTGCAACCTGGCACAAAATCAAGCCAGAAGATATACTGGTAATATATGATGATGTTAGTTTACCACCAGGGAAACTTAGAATTAGGACAAAGGGAAGTGCTGGTGGGCACAATGGAATAAAAAGTATTATACAGCACCTTGGAACAAATGAATTTGAAAGAATTAAAGTAGGAATTGGGGAAAAACCACAAGGGTGGAATTTAGCGGACTATGTTTTAAGTCGATTTACGAATGCAGAGATGAAAACAATTTATGAAACCATGGCAGAAATTGTAGGTGCAACAACAACGATTATGGAAAATGGGATAGAAGATGCAATGAATAAATATAATCCAAAAGCAAGAGGGTGAAGTAAGTGGCAGATCATCGTTACCCGTTAATTGATCCTTTGAAGGAAATGGATAACTACAAGGAAATGTTGTCCTATATCAGTGAAGGAAAGAAAACTGTGTGTGCTACAGGCCTAATAGATTCACAAAAGCCTCATATGATGTATGGGGTTGCTTCTCATGTGAAAAAACCAATTATGGTCGTGACATATAATGAAAATAGGGCAAAGCAAATATCAGATGATTTAAAATTTCTATGCACAGAAGAAATGGTATCTATCTATCCGGCTCAGGATGTGCTCTTTTACGGTGCGGATGTTCACAGTGCGGATATTACAGTGGAACGGATGATGATTAAAAATGCTTTGTTACAAGGTGATAAGGTTACCGTTGTTACGTCTATAGAAGCCTTAGTCAAAAAAACAATGACAAAAGAAAGCCTAATGGCTAGCATACTTGAGTTTGAAGTGGGGGAAATGATAGAGCTTACCCAGCTTCAAAAGACCTTGGTTCAAATGGGCTATGAAAGAACCAGTTTAGTTGAAAATGTTGGTCAATTTGCTATAAGGGGTGGAATTGTTGACATCTACCCAGTAACAGCCCAACATGTTTATAGAATTGAATTATGGGACGATGAAATTGACTCTATTAGGTCTGTAAATCCCTATTCTCAAAGGTCCATAGATAAAGAAGACAAGGTTAGAATACTTCCCATGGCAGAACAACTAGGGCAGACAAATGATGATTTGAGAAATAACGTCATGTTATTAGATTATATTCATCCAGAAACAATTATTATTATAGATGAACCTATAAAACTAAAAGATAAATGTGCCCAGGTCAATTTTGAATTTGAAACAAGTATTAAGGATAGGCTACACAATGAAGAAATAGAATCAGATCAAATTAAATCTATTTTTAACTATGAAGAAATTCTACTAATGTTTAAAAGGCATAAGACTTTTATTATGATGAATCTTGAACATAAGGTAGAGGATTACGATGTTGTTTATAATACGAGCTTTAAAATTTATGAAAACATGATGTTTTATAAAAGTTTAGACCTTCTAGAAAAAGATATAAAACTCTGGAAAGAAAGTAAAAAAAGAATCATTTTATTTGCTGGTGTTCAAGCCAGAGCTTTGCGGCTTATTGATGAATTTGAAGAACGGGGAATTAGGTGCTCCTACTCCAACAACCTAACAGACCCTATCATGCCAGGTCAAGTTGTTATAACCAGGGGGGCCTTGACCAAGGGGTTTATATATGAAGAAATAGGCCTAGTGGTTATATCAGATAAGGACTTATTTGGCAAAGAAAAAAAGAAACGAAAAAAGAGGAAGAAGCACAAGGGGACCAAGATTGAGAGCTTTGTAGAGTTGAAAACAGGAGATTATATTGTCCACGAAAATCACGGGATTGGGGTTTTTAATGGCATTGAAAAAATGGTTGTTGATGGTATAAGTAAGGATTATTTAAAAATTGCTTATGCAAACGATGGTGCCTTGTATGTCAATATAAATCAAATGGATATGATTCAGAAATATATTGGCGCTGAGGGAAAAAAACCGAAACTTAGTAAACTAGGTGGCCAAGAGTGGAGAAAGGTTAAAGCTAGGGCCAAGGCGGCAACTCAGGAGTTAGCTAAGGAACTAATTCAGCTATATGCAAAGAGAGAGGCAAGTAAGGGGTATGTCTTCGGGCAAGATACCCCTTGGCAAAAAGAATTTGAAGAGACATTTGCCTATGAAGAAACGGATGATCAATTACAGGCCATTGAAGATGTAAAAAGTGATATGGAGTCAGATAAGGTGATGGACCGGTTACTTTGTGGTGATGTGGGGTATGGAAAGACGGAGGTTGCTATTAGAGCTGCTTTTAAGGCTGTTCAAGATAGCAAGCAAGTTGTCTATCTAGTGCCCACAACAATACTAGCTCAGCAGCATTACAATCTCTTTGTGGAACGTATGAAGAATTTTCCTATTAAAGTAGAATTACTGTCTAGATTTAGAACACCTAAGCAGATCAAAGAGGCTTTGGTTAACATTGAAAGGGGGACGGCAGATATTGTTATTGGGACACATAGGGTCCTTTCTAAAGATGTTAATTTTAAGGACTTAGGATTGGTTCTTGTTGATGAGGAACAAAGATTTGGCGTAACCCACAAAGAGAGACTGAAAAAACTCCGTAATAATGTGGATGTTCTAACCTTAACGGCAACACCAATTCCAAGGACGCTTCATATGAGTTTAGTTGGTATAAGAGATATGAGTCTCCTAGAAGATCCACCATTAGAAAGACATCCGATTCAGACTTATGTAATGGAATATAGCCCAGAATTTGCAAAAGATGCTATTAAAAGAGAGCTTTCTAGAAATGGGCAGGTTTATTTCCTCTACAATAGAGTTGAAAATATTGATAAAGTGGCCTTGGAGATTCAGGCCATGGTCCCTCAGGCCAATGTGGCATTTGCTCATGGACAGATGGGTGAGAGGGAGTTAGAGAGTATTATGCTGGATTTTATTGAGGGGGAGATTGATGTCTTGGTTTGTACGACAATCATTGAAACGGGCCTAGATGTTGCCAATACAAATACCATCATTATCCAAGATGCAGACCGAATGGGGCTTAGTCAACTATATCAATTACGGGGTAGGGTTGGGCGTTCCAATAAAATCGCCTATGCTTATCTTATGTACAAAAGAGACCGTGTTCTTCCGGAAATAGCAGAAAAAAGACTTCAGGCTATTAAGCAATTTACCCAGTTTGGATCAGGGTTTAAAATTGCTATGCGAGACTTAGAAATCAGAGGTGCAGGAAATCTTTTAGGAGATAAACAGCACGGACATATGGATGCTATAGGCTATGATCTATATAGTAAATTGCTAAAAAATGCCGTCATAGAAGAACAAGGAGACGGCTTGGAAGAAGCGTTTGAAACCAGTGTGGAAATCAATATTAATGCTTATATACCGCCAAGGTATATTGAGGATGAGGTACAAAAAATAGATATCTACAAAAAAATATCCCTTATAGGAAACCAGGAAGATTACAATGACATACAAGAAGAAATTGAAGACCGCTATGGGGATCTTCCGCAAACAGTCCAAAACCTACTAGATGTAGCCCTAATAAAGGGAATGGCTCATGATTTGGATATGACATCTGTGGTTGTGAAGCACGATGAAGTGGTTTTTAATTTCAAGCAAGATGCAAGGCTTGATCCCGCTAACATTCCTGAACTAGTAGGAAGGTATAAAGGAGAACTGAGATTTAAATCAGGGGAAAAAACTTACTTTACTCTTATGAATACTTCGAAGCATAAAAACAGCATTCCTGACTATATTAAGAATGTGTTACAAGACATGAAAAAATTGAAGTATATTAAGAAATAGATTATAATACGTCTTAGGCGTCTATAATCTTAATGCGACAGTAGAATATTGAAAATAGCATTTAAAGAAAATATAGATAAGATAAAAATGTTTAAGGAGAGATTTGTGTGAATAAAAACAAAAAGATTTTAGTATCAATGGTTTTAGCGGTGGCGATGGTGTTGGGAGTATCCGGATGTGGTAAACAGCAAAAATCAGTTGCTACCATAAATGGTGAATCTCTTGCAGAAGACATTTACAGAGCATATTTGTTTAGTGTTAAAATGGAAATTGAGCAAGGCTTTGGTCCAGGTATGTGGGAAATGGAGATGGAAGGGGAAACCATGGAAAACATGGCGAAAGAACGTGCCCTTGAATCTGCCGTACAGATGGTTGTTGCATCTCAAAAAGCAAAAGAGATGAAGTTAAAGTTAACAACAGAAGAAAAAGAACAAGCAAAGAGTATTGCGGCTGAATATGTTCAGCATTTAAAAGAACCATTTGCTGAAGAAGGAATAACAGAGGATACAATGAGAAGAATGATGGAAGGAATCATCATGTCTGAAAAAGTAGTAGAAAGGTTAGCAGATAAGTTTACACCATCGGAAGATACTGAGGAGTTTGAAAAGTTCATAGAGGAAAACAAAACATACTTTGAAGGTGTAACAGCGCAACATGTCTTACTTAGTATAAAAGATGAAGCGGGTAACTTACTCCCGGAAGATAAGCAAGAAGCAGCGAAAAAGCTTGCAGAAGAAGTTTTGGAAAAAGCATTAGCAGGAGCAGACATGAAAGAACTTGCTAAAGAATTCTCAGAAGATCCAGGTGTAGTGGAAAATGACGGTGAGTATACCTTTCCAAGAGGACAAATGGTACCAGAATTTGAGGAAGCGGCATTTAACGGCGAAGAAGGAAAAGTATACCCAGAAGTTGTTGTAACAGATCATGGTTATCATATTGTGAAAACGGTAGAGAAGATAACAGCTTCAGAAGAAGACATGAAAGCGTCTTTTGAAGAGTATCAAAAAGCAGGATATATAAGTGGCGAGGTAGAAGAGTGGATAACAGGTGCTAAAGTTGAGAAAACAGAACTTTATGATACAATTGTAATAAAAAAACAAGAGCTGCCTGAGCCAGAAGAAATAAAAGAAGAGGAAGTAGAAGAAGTAGAAGAAGCAAAATAAAAAGAAATAAAAAGGACATGTGAATTTACGAGGGCACTGAAAAAGTCTCTTAATAAAGACTAAATAAAAATACGCTAGGAATG
>CAZLPH010000143.1:0-6287 GCA_964561345.1 uncultured Candidatus Epulonipiscium sp. | reverse complement strand
AGATACACTTCATATTCCTATGATGAATACATTAGGTGGCTTGATTTATATGAATGTTGGCTTTGGAGCAAGTATGGCAGTGTTTCTTTATCATGGCTTTATAAAATCCATACCGATCTCCTTAGAAGAAGCAGCAACTATTGATGGGTGTACTAAGCTAGGGGTATTTTGGAAGATTGTGTTTCCTATGTTAAAGCCTACGACAGTGACGGTTATGATTTTAGACGTTATATGGATTTGGAATGACTACTTACTACCATCTCTTGTCATTTCAAAAAAATCACTACGAACAATTCCCCTTTCAACAGCATCATTTTTTGGACAATTTACGATTCAGTGGAATATGGCTATGGCGGGATTAATGCTTACGATTATTCCTGTTATTATTTTCTACTTAGCCGCACAAAAATATATTATTAAAGGTGTTGCAGCAGGTGCTGTAAAATAGCTTTTTAGGAGGACACAATGGACAATAACAAAATGATATATGAAGTCAGTGATTTTAGTGTAGACAACGATGATTTATTATTAAATGAAACAATTTTTCACAATGCAAATGGCTATATTGGGATTAGGTCAACTTTTGAAGAAGGGTACCCAAAAACATATGATTCTATAAGAGGTTCTTATATTAATGGATTTTATGATTTAGCAGAAATGAAGCAGGCAGAGAGTTTATACGGATTAGTAAACGAAAAGCAAACCATGCTAAATGTAGCTGATTCTCAAGGTATTAAGCTTATACTCGGTGGTGAAACCTTTAGTATGTTTGAGGGGACAGTTATTAAGAGTAGGCGTTGGGTACATATGGGAGAGGGTTATACGGGGAGAATGGTCATGTGGCGCTCACCTGAGGGGAAAGAAGTAGAAATTATCATTAAACGAATGACTTCTTTTTCTCAGCCGACTCTTTTTACAACGGAATATAAAGTTAAAGCTTTAAATTTCTCAGAGACCATTGAGTTTGTATCGTCTCATAAAGGGGAAGTGATGAACTACCATAATCCAGATGATCCTAGGGTAGCAGAGGAAAGCTTTAAGCATATATTGCCGATTGATATCAAGATGGAAGATGGGGCCTCATATATTAGTTCTCAAACATCCAAATCAGGCTTATATGTTTGTACGGGTGTGAAGAATATTCTCTCGAAAAAGGCCGACTTAAACAGTGAAATAGAGAATTATATAGCAACTAACACACTAAAGACATCTATTGAACAAAATGAAACCGTTGTACTTAGTAAGTATACTGTTTTTACGGACTCTATTCGCAACCAAGATTATAAGAAGCAAGGCCATAAAGAAATGAATTTAGCCCTTGAGACATCACTAGATGAATTATATAATGAGCAAAAAACATACCTAGAAGAGTACTGGGAAAATTGCGAGTTAGAAATAGAGGGTGATGATGATCTGAGCCTAGCGGTTAGATACAATATGTATCAGTTAATTCAATCAGTAGGAAAAGATCAGTATAGTAATATTGCAGCTAAGGGATTAAGTGGTGAAGGATATGAGGGTCATTACTTCTGGGATACTGAAATGTATATTCAGCCGTTTTTTACACTAACTAATCCTAAGATTTCCAAGAGCCTTATTGAGTACCGTTATACAATATTGGACAGTGCAAGAGAACACGCAGCTATAATGGGACATAAAAAAGGTGCTCTTTATCCATGGCGAACCATAATGGGAAAAGAGTGTTCGGGGTATTTTCCATCAGGATCAGCACAATATCATATTAATGGGGACGTTGCCCATTCCATCGTCGCTTACTATCTTGCAACAAAGGATATAGAGTTTATGGTAGATAAGGGCGCAGAGATCATGTTTGAAACGGCTAGATTATGGATGGACGCAGGTAATTTTCACAAGGGGTTATTTTTAATTAATGAGGTAACAGGGCCAGATGAGTACACATGCATGGTTAATAATAATTATTATACTAATGTCTCAGCCCAGCATAATCTTAGGTGGGCAGCTAAATTTTATAGAATCCTTAAAGAAAAAGGGGCTATCAGTACTTTAGCGGATAAGCTTGACTTAAAGGAATGTGAAATAGAGGCGTTTGATCAGGCAGCAGATGCTATGTTTTTGCCATATGATGAAGACCTTGGTATTAACCCCCAGGATGATTCGTTTTTATCTAAAAAGTTATGGGATATTGAAAACACACCTAAGGATAAGTTTCCCCTACTATTACACTATCATCCGTTGTGTTTGTATCGCCATCAAGTTTGCAAACAACCTGATACGGTATTATCACATTTTATCTATGAAGATGCTCAGTCTTTAGATACGATTAGGAAATCATTTGCCTATTATGAAAAGATAACAACCCATGATTCTTCTTTATCAACATGCATCTTTAGTATTGTGGCTTCAAAGTTAGGGCTGGAGGAAAAGGCTTATGATTATTTTGGTAATTCAGCTAAACTAGACCTTTTCAATATACAACAAAATACAAAAGATGGTATCCATACAGCAAATATGGGTGGAAATTATATGGCCATTGTATATGGATTTGCCGGATTGAGACTAAAGGAAGATGGCTTATCTTTGGCGCCTAGTTTGCCAAGTCAATGGACGCAATATGCCTTCAACATCAATTATGAAGCGAGCAAGATTAAGATTGTCGTCAAACAAAATGAAACGATTTTGAGTCTATTAAGTGGGGATGAAAAGCCCGTTGTAGTATACGGCAAGACATACCAGTTAAAAGACCAGATAAATATATCGAGGTAACCATATTAGTGGGAGGCAATAGAAGGATATGAAGTATAAAGCTATTATATTTGATTTAGATGGGGTTATTTGCCATACAGATGAGTATCATTATTTAGCATGGAAGCAATTAGCTGATAAGCTAGGGATTTACTTTGACAAAGAGATTAATGATCGGCTTCGTGGTGTTAGTAGAATGGAGAGTCTAGATATTATATTAGAAAAATATGAAGGAGACGGATTATCTGAGGAGACAAAATTAGAGTATGCGGAAGAAAAGAATAATAACTATAAGATATTGCTAGAAGAGATGTCTCCTAAGGATCTAAGCCATGAGGTAAGGCAAACCCTTGATGAATTAAGAGCTAAAGGCCTTAAGTTGGCAATTGGATCATCTAGTAAAAATGCACCCTTTATTTTAAAGCAAATTGGACTAGAAGGGTACTTTGATAAAATATCTGACGGGAATAATATTACTCACTCAAAACCCCATCCTGAAGTGTTTTTAAAGGCAAGTGAGTATATGGATATTGCACCTAAAGATTGTTTGGTTGTAGAAGATGCAGAATCAGGTATAGAGGCTGCCATTGCTGGTAATATGGATTCAGTAGCCGTTGGGGATGCTATAGCGCCTAACCGTGCAAGCTATTATCTAAAAAACTTTTCAGAACTGTTACAAATTGTAGAAAAATAAAGCTAAAAAACCTATAGACTAAATACGTCCTATCGTATTTAGTCTATAGGTTTTTTAAAATACAATAAAAAATAGATTATGTATGATATAATTAAAAAAAGCAGATAATATAAGGGAGGTGGTGTAAGATGGAGCAAATTATTGATTGGTATCAAAGGATTGGCAAGAAGATTGTATACACCATATTAGGTTTTATAGGGGTGTATTTATTTGTTAAGTATTTACTTTCCTATGTGATTCCATTTATTGTTGCATGGATCATAGCATCGGGCTTACAAATTGTTGTCAGGTGGCTTCATGAACGATTACAGATGAAACGAGGGATTGCCACAATGTTGTCCATGGTAACGGTGCTTTCAGCTATGACCTGGGGGGTTAGTGCTATGGGGCGTAAGATATTTATTCAAGCTAACCACCTTTACCAGAGGATTCCCTTATATAGGCAAGAGATATTTGAAACATTCAACAACATTAGTGATAAAACAAAACATTTATTTAGTGCCCTACCATTTAATTCGGCAATTACACTTGAGAAAACAGTTGATCAGTTATTTCAAAATATAACGAGTTTTTTAGGAGCCTTTGTATCTAAAGGATCTATTAATGTTGTGAGTAAATTACCTAATATATTCTTTTTAATTGTCATAACATTGTTATCAATCTTTTTTATGACAAGAGATTATGTTGTTATTCACAAGTTTATTGCTGCCCAGATTCCCCATAGTATGAGAGAAAAATCAAAAATATTAAAAGAGGATTTGATGACGGCATTAGGTGGCTACGTACGTACACAGTTAATACTTATGTGCATAACAATCAGTATTTGTTTGATAGGCTTCCTTCTACTAGGTGTGAATAGTGCGATTTTACTAGCCATTACAATAGGTATAGTAGATGCATTGCCTATATTTGGGAGTGGCTTGTTTTTAATCCCATGGGCTGTCTATAATGTTATATTAGGTCAGTACAGTATAGGAATAGGACTAGCAGGAATATACGGGCTCATTGTCATTGTACGCCAAGTGGTGGAGCCTAGAATTTTATCCAACCAAATAGGTGTCTATACCCTAGTAACAATTATGGCTATGTATGTTGGGTTTAGAACAATAGGGGTATTTGGACTTATATTAGGACCAATTGTGGTTATTGTAGTACAAACACTACAAAAGGTCGGTTTATTACCAGCATTTAAAGAAGTAGAATAGAAAAAAACACTTATTGATTTCTCAATAAGTGTTTTTTCATTTTATTAGGAGAAAGACCTTTGTTCTTTTTAAAGATTTTAATAAAGTAGCTGGTGCTAGAGAAGCCAGTAGCAAAAGCGATTTGTGTTATGTTTAAATCTGTTGTCAGAAGTAATTTTTCAGCCTCGGTTAGGCGTATATAATTTACATACTCAACAAAGGTTTTCCCCGTTAACTTTTTGAAGTATCTAGAAAAATAGCTATAGTTCATGTTACAAAGATCAGCCATTTCGGAAACGTGAATGGGCTCGTGATAGTGGGTTTGGACATATTTAAACAGTTTTTTAAGACGCTTATAATCTTCATTATTTTGGTGAAAAAGTTGATCTACTTGCATGCCATGGGATTGCCAGTATCTTAAAATCCAAAGAAATATTTTATTAATATTAGCTTGAATAGCTAGTTCATACCCGAATTGTTTGGTGTTAAATTCACTATAGATTTCATTCATAAGAGGAACCACTTGACTATCTTGCAAGTGATCTCTAATGATCAGCCGATGTTCGGTAAAGCCGGAGATTGTAAAAGGAAGTAAATAGTTTGCTTCGAAAGAATCATTTTCTGAGATATATAAAAGCTCAGGAAGTATTTTTAATACAAAGTGGGTAGGCGTTTTACCCTTGTCTCCTAGGACAGAATGTACTTCGCCAGCATTAATAATAATTAAATCTCCAGACTTAATAGTATAGTAATTAGAACCCACACAGACCATAGCACCATCTTGCAAAAAGTAGAGTATTTCAACACTTGTATGCCAATGGGGAGCAATATGATAGTCGTGATTATCCTTACCACTGGAGGTTAAGAGGCACAATGAAACGGAGGATTTAGAATTAGGGAACTTTTCAGATTCATAAAAAGGTACGGGCATAAAAGGTCATCCTTTCAGAGATATTATTATACAAAGTAAAAATAGTTATACTTTTGTTAATTTAAATTATATACAATAAATAGACAAAATGCTAGACTTAAGGTAGATAAATTATATTAAGTGACTTATAAAGGAGAGATAAGGATGAATGATAGAATTGTTAAAGTAGGTATTATTGGTTGTGGCGGTATTGCTAACGGCAAGCATATGCCAGGAATGTCTAAGGTAGATAAAGCAGAAATGGTAGCATTTTGTGATATTATTCCAGAGCGAGCGGAAAAGGCTGCAAAGGAATTCGGCGTAGAAGGTGCAAAGGTATATACAGATTATAAAGAATTACTTAAAGATAAGGACATTGAAGTTATTCATGTTTGTACACCTAACCTAAGTCACAGCTTTATTACAATAGATGCCCTAGAGAGTGGTAAGCATGTTATGTGTGAAAAGCCAATGGCCAAAACAGCAGAAGATGCTAGAACAATGTTAGAAGTAGCAAAAAAGACAGGTAAAAAATTAACTGTGGGCTATCAAAATCGTTTTAGGTCAGATTCATTATACTTAAAGGCTGCTTGTGAAAGAGGAGACTTAGGAGATGTTTACTTTGCAAAAGCTCATGCTATTCGTAGAAGAGCAGTTCCAACATGGGGTGTTTTCTTAAATGAAGAAGAACAAGGTGGTGGACCACTTATTGACATAGGAACGCATGCTTTAGACCTAACCCTATGGGAGATGAATAATTACAAAGTAAAAAGTG
>CAZLPH010000142.1:3574-6290 GCA_964561345.1 uncultured Candidatus Epulonipiscium sp. | reverse complement strand
AAGATGTTTCGACCTTTGTGGAAATTCTAAATAATAAAGGACCGATTGTTTTAAAGTTACTTCAAACAACACCGATAAAAGGTAGAATTCGCCGAGTTAGTATTAAACATGACACAGAATTATGAGGACAAAAATGAAAAACAAAACAAATTTATGGGTGACTCTAGGACTGCTAGTTGTAGCAATCATCTGGGGAACAGGATTTATAGCAACACAAATTGCCATAGACGAAGGTCTTAGTGCTTCCTTTATAACATTTGTACGCTTTGCAGTGGCATCATTGGTTTTGGGTGTTTCCTTTAGCAAAGATATTAAAGGAATGAGAAAGATTGATGTGAAAATGGGACTTATAGCAGGAGGATTTTTGTTTTTAGGCTTTACCCTTCAAACAACAGGGCTTAACTTTACAACGCCTTCCTCCAACGCTTTTATTACGGCAACATCAGTTGTCATGGTTCCTTTTTTAAGCTGGCTTATTTTAAAAGAAAAGCCGCAAAATAAAGTGTTTCTAGCCACCTTAATATGCCTAATTGGCATTAGTATGTTGGCTTTTGGACCAGGAGAAGGCATTAAGTTAGGGATAGGAGATGCCTTTACCCTTGCTTGTGCTGTGGCCTTTGCCCTTCATACGGTTACAATGGGAAAATATGCGCCTAAGATGAATTCTAATCTTCTGACCTTTCTACAGCTATCAACGGCAGGAATCCTATCATTTATTATGTTTTTAATGGTGGACCGAGATTTCACGGCTTTTGCATCAATTAAAGGTCTAATGGCAGTTATTTACTTAGGGATTTTTAGTACTTTTATTGCCTATACCATACAAACAATATGCCAACGCTATGCATCGCCAAGTAAAGTTTCGATTATTGTTTCAACAGAAGCACTTTTTGGTAGTTTGTTTTCGGTCATGTTGGGATACGAGGCCTTTACGTATTTTTTATTTATTGGTGGGATAGCTATTATTTCAGCTATGTTAATTATTGAAACTAACTTTATAAAAAAAGAGGTCAAATAAAGATTAGTAAGAAGACAAAAGGGGAAATATAAAATGAAAAAGAGAATAGGGAGCTTAATATTAGCTATAATAATAATGAGTTCTTTGGAAATCCCTGTCATGGCTGGAGAAATCCAGTTTCAAATTGGCAGCCAAGAGGTTCTTATAAAAGACCAAGCATACACACTCAATAACAGTCCAGAAATCATAAATGGTGCTAGTTTTGTACCCTTAAGGTTAGTATCAGAAGCATTTAATGTGACATTAGAATGGGTCCAGGAATCTAAAAAGGTTATTATGACACAAGGTAATGAAAGAATAGAATTAAAAGCAAGTGAATATGTGATTACGGATGAAGGACGGACCCTCATATCAGTTGACTTTATAAGCAAGCAATTTAACCAAGGGGTTGACTATAATGCCCAAACCAAGAAAATCACATTATCACCATTAGTGGCGCCCATTGCTAACTTTCAATTACAAAGTGACCCCTATATAACGGGAAGACCCTTTTCTTTTGTCAATGCAAGTTATGCCCCAGATGGTGGTGTAATTGTTGTAAGTCATTGGGAAATCATAGGGAATAGCCAATCTATTGAAACAAAAGACTTAAGCAAGACTATAGCAAGCTTAAGTCCAGGTACTTACGCTATAAAGCTAAAAGTTAAAAGTGCAAAAGGGGCATGGAGCCAGTGGCATGAGGAAAGTCTAGAAATAAAGCCACATCCAAAACCTCTGATTACTTCTTTTGAAGCAAGACAGCTAAAATGGGATCAGGGAGAGAGAATTGAGTTTGACTATGATACAGTTATAGAACCTTGGGTAAGCGTTGTAGAGACAAGATGGGCCTATCATAAAGATGGGGAGTCAACTCAAACAATAGGAGAGCCAAGGGCCTTGTTTCAAGAAGGTAGGTATAATATTAGCCTAGAAGTAAAGGACAACCTTGGTAACTGGAGCCTTCCAGCAAAAACCCAGGTGTATATTTCAGACCAGGTACAGAAAACGGAATTAGAATTTAAAATGGAAAATGTAAGGCACGGAGAGACATTTGATAACGATGATTTGTATAATTTCCAAAACTATGACCCAGTAGAAGATTTTACAACCAGCCGAGGGGGGCCCACACTCCTATTTAGTAATTCCCCAGAAACAGTTCTGCAAAAAGGAATATTATATGCAGATAAAGTTCAAGGTGATACAAGGGTTTTGTATCACCACCGGAATGGGATGGTGAGTAGCGAAACAAATAGCCGTCTAATTATCACAGTAGAGAATAAAGGAAATGAACCTGTAACCATTAGGCAAACAAAAAAGAGTACGGCAGGCCCGTCGGAGGATATTCTTCATTTGGGACAAATTGTAACAAGGCGATATTTCAATTCAAAGTTAGAGGATAAAATAATATTGCAGCCAAAGGAAAAGAAATATTTATACGACACTGGAAAAACAAAATGGCCAGGATATGACTCCTTTTCAGGTGTTTTAGAATTTAATTCAGATAGAATTATTACTGTGACAGTTGCTGCTGTAGACAAAGATTTTGACCTGAGCAAATTAGCTGATCTTCCAGTGGTTCCAAGAGACCAAGTACATACTAGGGGGACCTTCAAGGAGGCTAATAAGTACTATAAGCTATCAATACCAGGTCATAAGCCGACTAAGCTTTTGCTTGGCCAAAAAGAAGATGAAATGGACAGCTGGCTTGATGGCTATGAT
>CAZLPH010000142.1:0-3564 GCA_964561345.1 uncultured Candidatus Epulonipiscium sp. | reverse complement strand
TAACGGGAGTACCGGAGAAAAACAAAGGGAACTACGGTGTATTATATGAACTAGAATTAACAGGCAAAGAAAATACAGGGGTACTACTTAATCCAAGAGGAACTTCCTTTAAAGGAACCTTTAGATGGGAAGACGTTAAGGTGTCCTTAGCACCAGCTTATGGGATGTTTAAGGGATCTCAAAGAGCATCAGTTGTAGGTGTGGCAGAAAAAAGAAATACCAGAAAATTATATTACACCATTTCGAGTGGGTCATCAGGACCAGTACTTTTTAACTTTATTCCTGAGGCCTTTTGGCCAGATCATAAAATTGAAAAAAAGCCTACTAATGGCGAGTAGGAGGAAAAAGATGACAATACTAACAATAGAAGATATAGACATACAAGTAACAAGGAAAAAAATAAAAAATATTAATCTATCCGTCCGGGGCCCAGAAGGAGAAGTACGGGTTTCAGCCCCACTTAAGACCACGGATAAGGCAATTAAAGCATTTGCCCAGTCCAAATACCCATGGATAAAAAAACATCAAGAACGCTTTAGAAAGCAAGAAATAGCACCAATCAATGCATATATAAAGGGAGAAAGTCATTATTTCTTTGGAGAATCCTTAAAACTAGATATCATTCCCATTGATAAAGGCCCTGCCAGGGTAGAACTAAGGGAGCCGGATTGGATGGCTTTATATATAAAGGAAGAGGCCACAAAAGAGCAAAGGGCTAAGGTCATAAAAGAGTGGAGGCGTCAAGCCCTAAAAGTTAGGATTCCACCTCTTATTGAAAAGTGGGAAAAGATAATGGGTGTTAAGGTAGAAGAATTTGGGGTTAAGCAAATGAAGACAAGGTGGGGGACCTGCAATATTGCTGCTAGAAGAATCTGGATCAATCTAGAACTAGCCAAGAAGTCATCGGTTTTTTTAGAGTATATTGTGGTCCATGAAATGGTCCATTTATTAGAACGTAACCATAATGACAAATTTAAAGCCTATATGGACCAGTTTTTACCAAACTGGAGGACCATAAAGGCTGAGTTAAATAATAGATAAGGTTTATTAAGATAAAATGAGAAATAGAACATAGCCCATAACGGAAACAATGCCACCGCCCATATAGATGGCTTCATTTACTTTGTTTGATAATTTTTCTTTGTTTTTATTAGCAAGCAAAATACCAAAAATAGCAATCATACTGATAAGGCCAAAAAATATAAGGTTGTGTGATTGGGGATTGGAGATATAGATACTACCACTTCTAAAGGAGATGTCGGCTATTAGCAGAATAAATAAATTAAAGATATTACTGCCTAGTATGTTACCGATCATAGCATTTAAATTACCAATTTTCACAAGGGCTATACATGAGGCAAGCTCAGGTAAAGATGTGGCTACTCCAAGCAGGAGTGCCCCGGCAAGGGTTACCTCCAAATTAAGTTTAATGGCTACCATATCGGATACATAAGTGATACCAATACTAGCAATGACAAGTAGAACGCTGAAGATAGTAAACCGTGTAAAAAGTTGCTTGCTAGTAAGACTTGTGTGTATAGCCGAATCTTTTGCATCGTCGCAGGTATCATCTGCCATCTTCTTAATAGATAAAAGATACAAAGCGGCAATGGCAAGTGATACCATACTAACACCAAGTACTGTTATGTCCTTATTAAATAAGATAGGGAGTGTCAGTATGGCGTATGAAACAATAACCCACCTAGCTACGCTAGTATGGCTTTTTGAGATATAAGAATGGTTCATTTTCTTATGCATGGCAATAACAAGGGTAGCTAATATGGTAACATTAAAGATATTACTGCCTAATATATTACCAATTACCAGTTCTGGTTTTTCTAAAAAAACTGTTGCGGAGAGTGACGTAAAGAGCTCAGGTAAACTCGTTACAGCAGCTAACATAACCCCGCCAATAAATGCCCCAGAAATATCAGTGGTTTTATCAATTAAATCCACATAATACGAAATTCGAATGGATAAACCAACAACAACAATTGCTAATGTTAAATACAATAAATAGACCATTTTGCCTTGCTCCTTTTATGTGTGTTATTTAGTTAGACGGCTTTACATGAAAAAATGGCGAGACTTATACACCTTACGGTATATAAGTCTCGCCATTTAAGATTAAACCAGAAAAAAGCCATTGCTTAGTCCACGATGTTGATTTAATCACACATATATGTTTTGTGCCGACTACTCCCCTATAAAAAAATCATTATTAAATCTACGATTATAATAACACAGGATAGACAAGTAGGCAAGTTATTTATTTTAGTTAGAGCAGAGCATAGGTGAGATATTATAGCCTCTTGAAATTAAGGCTGCCTTGATCTCTTCAATATGGCCAAAGTTTTTTGTCTCTAAAACAACCCGCAAGTAACAGCCATTAATATCAGAAGATTCACTAGAGCGTTCATGAAGAACAGAAACCACATTAGCCCCTAAATCTGCAATAATGGTTGACACATCTTTTAATTGGCCTGGCTTGTCTACAAGCTCAATATTAACAGAGAATGTACGGCCAGATGTGATAAGACCACGGTGGATGACCCTTGATAAAATAGTAACATCAATGTTACCACCAGAAAGAAGACAAACAACCTTTTTACCCTTAATAGGTAACTTGTTAAACATGGCAGCTGCTACAGCAACGGCGCCAGCCCCTTCAGTAATTAATTTGCGCTGCTCAATTAAGGTTAAGATGGCTGTGGAAATCTCATCATCTGTAACAGTGACAATCTCATCCACATACTTGTTACACATATCGAAGGTAAGTTTACCTGGTTCCTTAACAGCAATACCATCAGCAATGGTTGAGACACTGCCTAAAGCTTGGAGCTTATTTTCCTTGATAGAATTAAACATACTTGAGGCCCCACTAGCCTGGACGCCATATACTTTGATATTAGGATTTAAAGATTTAAGGGCAAAAGCAATACCTGAAATTAAACCGCCCCCCCCAATGGGCACAATAACGGCATCTAAATCAGGCAACTGTTCTAAAAGTTCAAGACCGATAGTGCCTTGGCCAGCAATAACATGGGGATCATCAAAGGGGTGAATAAAGGTGTAGTCTTTCTCATCCCTTAGCCTAACAGCTTCGGCATAAGCATCATCATAGCAGCCTTTTACTAAATTAACTTGGGCCCCGTATTCTTTAGTTGCCTCTACCTTAGAAATAGGAGCCCCATCAGGTAAACAAATTAAAGAACTAATGCCAGCTTTTTTTGCTGCTAAAGCAACACCTTGAGCGTGGTTACCGGCAGAACAGGCAATAACCCCATGAGACTTTTCCTCATCACTAAGCTGAGAAATTTTATAATAAGATCCGCGAATCTTGAATGACCCTGTAATTTGTAGGTTTTCAGTTTTAAGATAAACATCACTCTCAGGATTAATATCTGCTGCATAAATTAGGTCAGTTGGTCTAATGACATCCTTTAAAACAAAGGATGCATGGTAAATTTGGTCTAACGTTAACATAATATTCCCTCCAATTTTCGAATAAAAAGCTCTCGTCTCTATTGTTACATAGAGACGAGAGCATATAATTCTCCCGCG
>CAZLPH010000141.1:0-6310 GCA_964561345.1 uncultured Candidatus Epulonipiscium sp. | reverse complement strand
GCCGTGTAAAAAGTGTTTACTTTGACTATTCATGTTTTTCCTCCTATATTAATAGCTATATTATTACATTATACTAAGTTATACACACCTTAGTAAAGGGTTTGTCTAAAGAAACCCACAATTTGTGCATAAGTAAAATATAACTGTGGATTATTGACAGAATATTTAATAAGTTATCAACAGGTAGAATACGCAATAGATTCAATTGGATACTTAGGTTTTTTATGATACAATAGAGCAGATTAAACAATAAAATATGAGGTGCAGTATGGCTAAGAAAAAATCAGGGTCGAGTTTTGTCAAAGGTGCAGCAATTCTTGCATTAGCAACTTTTTTGACGAAAATTATAGGGTTGATTTATAGACTTCCTTTAACAAGTGTTTTAGGGGATGAGGGAAATGGATTATACGCAGATGCTTTTCAAGTATACACTGTTTTAATTACGTTATCTGCTTATGGCTTGCCAACTGCTATTTCAAAATTAGTAGCAGAGCGAACCGCAAAAGGTGCTTACAAAGATGCCCATAGGGTTTTTAAGATTTCCATGCTTTATTCTGGCATATTTGGTGGGGTTTTAGCTATGATCATGTGGGTATTTGCTGGGAACATTGCAAATATAATGGGGTCACCAAGAACTGTATATGCCATGAGATCACTGGCGCCAACGGTTTTAATTGTAGTCCTAATGTCTTCTTTTAGAGGGTACTTCCAGGGACTTAATACCATGACACCAACTGCTGTTTCACAGGTGATAGAGCAGGTTGTCAATGCCATATTTAGTGTTGTTTTAGCTTACGCTTTAATTGGCAGGGGGCTTGAAAGTGCCGTGCTAGGAAGTACTTTAGGGACCGGGTTAGGTGCTTTTGCAGGCTTTATATTTATACTTTTTGTCTATTGGCTTATTAGGCCTAATATTCATAAAAAAATGGAAAAAAGCCGGGCCTATGAATATGAATCGAGCCTTAATATTTTTAAAAAGATTATTATAACAACCCTTCCTATTTTAATGGGAACGGCTGTCTTTAGTTTAACATCTACAATTGACTTAAAAATGATTAATGACCGTTTACCAACGGTTATAGAGCAAATTATAAAAAATGGCCAAGAAGGTTATATTGGTATTGGTAATCTAGCCGGTCTGACACCTGTCCAAATTGTGGACATGCTTAAAGGGCAGTATTCAGTTAAGTACTTAACATTAGTTAGCGTCCCTATTTCATTAATTATTTCATTATCAACAGCATCAACGCCGGCTATTTCTTATGCCATGGCTATCCAGAATTATGATGATGTAAGAGAAAAAACAGGCCTTGTTATGAAAATAGGCATGCTGTTTGCATTTCCGGCTGCTATAGGAATGGCTGTACTTGCAAATCCAATTATAAAATTATTATTTAGATCCCAATCAGACGGTGGTTATTTACTCCAGCTAGGGGCTATTTCAATTGTGTTTATTACGATTTCACAAATATGTACAGGTATTTTGCAAGGAATGGGAAAGCAACATCTACCCACCATCCATGCCCTAGTTGCTTGCCTTGTGAAAATAGGGTTAAATTTAGTCTTATTATCGGTGCCTTCTGTTAATATAAGGGCAATTATCTATAGCACCATTGGTTGTTATTTGGTATTTTCTTTTTTAAACTTAAAGTCTGTTATTAAATTTACAGGGGTGGTTTTTGATACAGTTGACATATTTATTAAACCAGCCCTAATATCAACACTAATGGGTCTTGTGACTTTAGTAGGTTCCCTATTAATTGGGAAAATAACAGGAAGTGCTTTTGTTCAGGTTGCTGTCCTTGTTCCAATTGCTGTTGTTATCTATGGCGTAGGGGTTATAAAATTTAATGCTTTAACGCCAGCAGAACTTCAAATGATTCCTGGTGGAACGAAAGTGATTGATCTTTTACAGAAAAAAGGGATATTTGGAAATGAATAAAAAATAGCCTCTTGTTTTAGGTGCTATGTTTAGAAAAAACAAAAAGTGTCAATACTCTAAACAAGCTAAATAACAAGGAGGACGTTATGTCAAATCATAAGATGTTTAATAGGCGCCAGTATAGGGTGTTACTACTTAGTGCAATGGCTGTATTTTTTGTAATTGCACTTTTAATTTATATGTTTTATATTAACATAGGCAAAGAAGAAATAGTAGAACAGCCTTTGGAGATTAATGATCCCATAGAAATACATGATCAAACAGTAATGGTCCAAGAGATTCCTAGGATTAGAGCAAGTACCAAAGTAGATTTTGAGATTGTTGATCAATTTGGCTTGGTCACCCAAAAAAATACCTTTGAAGGTATTCATTGGCTTGGCTATAGCAAACCAGAATTAGGAAATATATACCCAGACTATGTTATAACCAGATATGAAGAAGACGCCGTAACACTTACAAGGGTTATTGAACGGCAACTAGAGCCAAATTATATATTAACACTTTATGAGGGGAATATTGTCATTTCAATTAAACGAGATGGCCATAAGATTTTCTATAAGGAAACAGGACTTGAGCAACATGATCTCACACAGAGATTGGAAGATGTCTTAGAAAAAGGTATTCCAATTACCACTAAGCAAAAAGATGCTATTTTAGAAAATCCTGACCAAGTATATATGATTTTACAAGAACATGATGAATGACCCCTGATGTGAGGAAGGATATTAAAATGGAAAAAGTGCTTATTATAGGTGGTGGGGCCGCAGGACTAGTAGCAGCAATAATAGCAGCTAGGGAAGGGGCCAAAGTTACCATTTTAGAAAGAACAAATAGGGTTGGTAAGAAGATCTTGGCAACAGGCAATGGCAGGTGTAACCTGACCAATATAGATTGCCATATAAGAAACTACCATGGAACAAATCCTAAATTTGCCTTAGGAGCCCTTACAGCTTTTGATCCTAATATGGCCATCCAGTTCTTTGAGGAATTAGGAATTAGCCATAAGGTTGAAAGTGGTGGTAAGGTTTTTCCATTTTCAGACCAAGCAGCTAGTGTATTAGATGTTATGCGGATGGAAATAGATCGGTTAAATAAAGGAGCTTTCTTAATTGAGACCTTAGTTGACAAGGAAGTAGATGGCATTTCTAAGGGTAAAGACGGATTTGCCATTAGCTGCACGGATAAAACGACCTATTATGGTAATAAAGTCATTGTGGCCACAGGTGGTAAGGCTAGCCCTAACCTGGGTTCTAACGGGAGTGGCTTGCCAATTCTTATAAAGCTTGGCCATAAGGTTGTCACCCCATTTCCGTCCTTAGTACAAATAATATTAGACACTCCTATTGCCAAAAGGGTTAAGGGGGTTAAAGTACAAGGTAAAGTGACCGTAAAGAGTGGAACAGATGTCCGGGAAGAGCTAGGGGAGATATTATTCACAGAAGATGGCATTTCAGGCCCACCAGTTTTGCAAATCAGCCGAATAGTGAGCTTGGCACAGGTTCAAAAAAAGACCTGTAAGGTGGCCCTAGATCTATTCCCAGATTATAGCCAGGATGAGCTTGAGCTTGTGATTCAAATGAAAATGGCCTATCAACCACAAAGAACCTTAGAAGAATTTTTAATTGGCCTTATTAATAAGAAGTTAATCCCAGAGATTTTAAAAGAGGCAAAATTACATGACAGAAAAAGACTTTGCGCTTCTTTATCAGCTAAAGAACTAACAAATCTAGTCAAGGTTCTTAAATCATGGGAGTTTACAGCTACTGGTACCCGGCCTTGGAATAGTGCCCAGGTAATGGCGGGGGGGATTAGTACAGACCAAGTGAATCCTAAGACTTTAGAGTCTAAAAAGCTAGCTGGTTTATATATTGTTGGAGAACTATTAGATATTGATGGTGATTGTGGCGGCTTTAACTTGCAGTGGGCGTGGTCATCGGCTTACCTTGCAGCAATGGATGCTACAAAACAAGAAAAATAAAAGTAATAGGCTTACAGGAGGTTTTAGGATGTACAAAGCAGATTATCATACACACACAGAGTTATCGTTAGATAGTATGGCAGCTATGGAAGATCAAGTAAAGCAAGCCATAACACTGGGGTTTGATGAAATGGTTATTACAGATCATCATGAATCTTTGGCAACAGATAAAGAATTCTTTTTACAAACGGATTTAAGTGAGTACATAGAGCACTTTAATACCATAAAAGAAAAATATAAAGATAAGATAAAGTTAAAACTAGGTGCTGAAATAGGGTATGAATCAAGAGGAAGAGAAGTGCTGGGCCAGTTCGTCCAGGATAATCCTTTTGAATTTGTGATATGCTCACTACACTCCTTAGAAGGTGAAGATTTTTATTTTGGAAGTTTTTTTAAAGGTAAACCCAAAAAACAGGCATATACAGAGTATTTTATGTCCCTTAAAGACTGTATTGATGAGTTTCAAAATTTTGATGTGCTTGGTCATTTGGATTTTATTTGCCGGTATGGCGATTATTCAAACTTTGAATTAGAGTACCTAGACTATAAGGACGTAATAGATGATATTTTAAAGACGTTAATCAAGGATGGTAAGGGAATTGAACTTAATTCATCAGGTCTTCGCTATGGTGTTGGTCATATGCACCCTAGGCTTGACATCCTAAAAAGTTATAAACAATTGGGTGGAAAGATTATTACCATAGGGTCTGATGCTCATACGCCACGAGACATTGGGGCGGATCACGATCAGGCAAGAGCGTTATTAAAAGAAGCAGGATTTGAATATTTTACAACCTTTAATAAGAGGCAACCAGAATTTAGAAAATTATAAAGGCTGCTGTTAGAATATTAAGATGTAAATAGTAAATACTAATGATATCTTAATATGCAAAGGAGCATGATACCATGTCAAGTAGAAAACAAGTTCAAAATCACAATATATTTGAAGACACCCAGATGGATAAACAACCTAAGCACGAGCAAAAGGTGGAAGAAGCTTATGCTACAAAGGAGAAAATGACAATTCCTAGATTTGATAATCAAGTCGCTAGAGACTCAGGGTGGAGCCAACGAACAGATACAAGATAACACAACTAAAAAGCCGTACATCACAAGTGTACGGCTTTAATATGTATAATATAAAATGAGGTGCAATATGAGGAATGACGTAGAAAAGATTTTAATATCAGAAGAGGAATTAAGGGCAAAAAATATAGAAATAGGAAAACAAATTACAAAAGACTACAAAGGTAAAGAGGTATTGGTTGTGGGGATCCTAAAAGGGTCAAGTGTTTTTATGAGTGATTTAATAAGGGAAATAGATCTACCACTACAAATTGACTATATGGTTGTTTCAAGCTATGGAACATCCACAGAATCATCAGGTGTTGTTCGGATTGTTAAAGACTTACAACATAGTATTGAAGGCAAGCATATTTTAATAGTAGAAGATATTGTAGACACAGGATTAACCCTTGCTTACATAACAGAGATATTAAGGGGACGTGGCCCAGCATCTGTAGAGATCTGTACACTTTTAGATAAGCCAGCAAGACGAAAAAAGACCTTTCATATTGAATATATCGGATTTGAAGTACCAGATGAATTCATTGTAGGGTATGGCATTGATTATGCTGAGCTTTATAGAAACTTGCCATTTGTAGGCGCCCTTAAGCGTAGTGTCTATGAGAAATAAAAGAGATGGAGCCATTATTTGGCTCCATCTCTTTTTATTTAGCTTAAGAATAAATATCCTGGACGTCAACGATACGATCTAAATTAAAATAAAGCACTTTCCCTGTTTTAGGACAAATTGCCTTAAGAACACAATCACAGACTTCGGCAATAACAACACATAAGGTTTGACAGCCAACACGGATTAAAACCTTTCGGTTAACAAATTGGCAAAGGCCATCTTTTAATGTGGCACCGGCTACGCCGCCTGTGCAACACCCTTTAATAACCGGTTTTGCATTACATTTACAACCATAATATCCGCATCCGCAACCACGTGTTTGATCAAAATTCCCGGCGACAATCTCATTTGCGCGATTATCCGTACAACAATTTGCTCTCGTGCCCTCATCACTTGCAGGTCGAGTAAAGAATCTATCACCACTACAATTACAGCTCATAAAAAATCCTCCTTTATAAAATCTAATGGATCATAAATCACTATTAAATAGAACAATTAAGAATAGAAATCTTCAACATAGTCAATACGGTCAAGGTTAAATATTTTCACATATCCAGTGCCCATTTCGATTGCCTTTAAATAACACTCACAAACTTGTGTAATAACAACACAATATTTGAGGTTACCAGCATAAATAATTACCTTCTGATTCACAAGGCGACATAAACTATCTCTTAGAGAGCGTGTCATACAA
>CAZLPH010000140.1:0-6333 GCA_964561345.1 uncultured Candidatus Epulonipiscium sp. | reverse complement strand
CTATCACATACTATCAATTCTATACTCTAAACGAAACCTATGTTCGTGTCAACTCCTTAATTAGCAAATTCCTTATATTTTGTTGCTTTCTTGCAGTAAAAAACAAGTATAACATTATACTTGTTTTACTTGAAATGTATTGGCATTATTAAAGGCTCTGGATACTTCCTAAGCTTAGTATCCACGGTGACTTTATGAATAGTAGGCAGGCCCACTTTACCAATGGTCTCCACACTTTCCATTCCTTGTATAACCTTTCCAAAGGCCGCATAGTATCCATTTAGCCTGTTGCTATCTTCTAGTGTAATAAAAAACTGAGACCCTGCCGAGTCATAACCTGCCCCCCTAGCCATAGATACAATCCCCTTGTTATGCTTGAGTTTATTGTTTATACCATTTTCCCTAAACTCTCCTTGAATGGTGTAGCCAGGGTTACCATAGTTATTCCTTAAGGGGTCTCCACTTTGTATGATATAATCCTCTATAATCCTATGGAAGCTTAGGCCGTCATAGTAGCCATCTTCTATTAGAGCAATAAAATTATTAACCGTATTAGGGGCCTTATCTGGGTAAAGCTCAATCAAAATCTGTTCATGGTTATCTAAGGTCATTGTTACAATAGGATTTCGGCTTTGATGATGGGTTGAGGCATTTTGCTTATTCAGTGAGCAACCACTTAAGAAAAGGCAGGCCAAGAAACTTATCATTATCTTTCTCATCATTAGTAGCCTCCTTAATTATATCAGCTCTTTGTTTGTAGTATTTCACACAGAAGAATTTTTATTCAATTTAGAGAAATAAAAAAGACTAAATCCGAAGATTTAATCTTTTTTTTTAACTACTTCTAGTCCTCTAGTTCTTCTGGATCGAAGAATTCTTGTTCAAATGCTGCTGCTACTTTTTCGTACTCATCATCTGTTTCGATTTCAATTAGGTCAACTTCACCTTCATCATCTTCTGAGAATCCGTATAGCAATACATCATCGTCACTATCTTGTGGTGTAATAGCAATATACTCTTTGTCTTCTACATCAAAAATCCCAAGTACATCACATGCTACTTCCTCGTCTTCTCCATCAAACATTACATATATTACTTGCTCTTCACCATGGTCATGATTACAATTTTTGTGATCTGTCATTTTATAAGCTCCTTTCAAATATAATATTTTTATTATAACATTCTTTTTTCAAAAAACATACATTTATTTTAATTTTAGTTAGCTTTTTTTGGCTCATCATAAGTTACGCCAAATGTATCGACTGTTACTTCTTTCATAACAACATCCTCAAGTGGACGGTCTCCCATACCTGTTTGTACATTGGCAATAGCATCTACAAATTCAATGCCTTCAATAACCTTTCCAAATGCCGCATATTGTCCATCCAGGTGTGGTGAGTCTTGGTGCATAATAAAAAACTGTGATCCCGCTGAATCAGGATGTCCTGAGCGAGCCATAGAGAGGACACCTTTTGTATGAACCAGTGTGTTTTCCACACCATTTTGCTTAAATTCTCCTGGAATTTGATACCCTGGACCTGCCATTCCTGTTCCATCTGGGCAGCCACCTTGGATCATAAAGCCATTAATGACCCTATGAAAAACAAGGCCGTTATAATACCCTTTATTGATAAGACTTACAAAGTTATCAACTGAAATCGGTGCAATTTCCGGGTATAATTCTGCTTTTATTTGTGAATCGTCTGCTAGTGTAATTGTTACAATTGGGTTTTTAATTTCCATAATAATCTCCTTTTATGCGTGTTTTAAAAACGCTATATATGCTTTTTTCATTTCATATAAATCTGCCTTGCTTGTGATTTCCCATGGGGCATGCATACTATGAACTGGCACGCCGCAATCAATAACATCCATACCAAAGTTGGCTAAGATATAAGCAATGGTTCCGCCCCCACCTTGGTCTACCTTACCCATTTCTGATGTCTGCCAAGTTACACTTTCTTTGTCCATGATATTACGAAGTTGGGCCACATACTCTGCATTTGCTTCGTTAGAGCCTGACTTCCCTCTAGAACCTGTATACTTGTTAAAGACAACTCCCTTCCCAAAGTAAGCTGAGTTATACTTGTCCATAACAGATGGGAAGTTTGGATCGTAGCCTGCTGTAACATCAGATGATAACATTTTAGAATTGGCTAGGGTTCTACTTAGGTTTATCCCTGAATATTCTCCTGCTAAGTTAAGAATTTCCCCTATGGTATTCTCAAAGAAACGTGATTGCATACCAGATGCTCCCATACTTCCAATTTCCTCTTTGTCTACTAGGATGGTCACTGTTGTTTTCTTAGGCGCTAGGACCTCTAATTGTGCCTCTACTGAAGCATAGGCACATACCCTATCATCTTGTCCATACCCTATAATCATACTGCGGTCTAGGCCGTAATCTCTTGCAGGGCCAGCTGGTACAATTTGTATTTCTGCTGAAACAAGGTCTTCTTCAACAATACCATATTTTTCATTTAGTAGCACGAGTATATTTGATTTTACTTTTTCTTTTTCATCTTCATTTTTAATGGGTATTGATCCTAAACATATATTTAGGTCTTCCCCTTCAATAGCCGTTCCAAGCTTTTTGTCTAGTTGGTCTTTGGCAAGATGAATAAGGAGATCTGAAACACCTACAACTGGGTCTCCTGGGTCTTCTCCTATGTTTATATTTACTACTTGCCCGTCTTTTTTCACAACCACACCGTGGATAGCAAGCGGAATAGCAATCCATTGATATTTTTTTACGCCACCATAGTAATGGGTTTTAAACATTGCAAAACCGCTGTCTTCATATAATGGATTTGGCTTTAAATCTAGTCTTGGTGAGTCAACGTGAGCCCCTAAAATATTCAGCCCATCTGTCATGGCTTGCTCCCCAATACAAAACATGGCCAAAGCTTTATCATTATAGTTTGCGTATATTTTTGATCCAGGTTTTATTGCTGCGCCGGATTTAATTAGATTCTCTAGGTTTTCATAGCCATCTTTTTCTGCCATTTGGACCATGTCCCGTACGCATTCTCTTTCTGTTTTACACCTGGATATAAACTGGCGATATCTTTCCCCATAGGCAAAGAGATTTTCTTTATCTTGGTCTGTATAGGATGCCCATACATCTTTATATTCTTTTTTTAGACCTGTCATGATAAAACTCCTTTCTGCTATTAAGTTTTATGTCAATCTTTCTAATTGTACCATATAACAAAAGCCCCTTCAATTACTAAAAGGGCTTTGTTACTTTGTATTTAGTTAATAAAAATCCCTGTTCCAATAGGCATTGTCTTGTACAACCAAGCACTATCTTCAGGTGATAGTCTAATACAACCACTTGAAGCCTTATTCCCTAGGTGACCCCAACCACTTAATAAATAAGTTCCTGTTGGATCATACAAAACTGAATGGTACAAATATGTGGTTCCAATAAATCCATAGGCATTCTTTGCCCTATATTTGTTGCCACCAAAAGATGGTACTCTTACATTCAAAGTGTATTTCCCAACAGGTGTTAGATGGGTATCCTTTCCTGTGGAACTTAACATACTCCTAATAAGTTTCCATTTATTTTGAGATCCCTCAAAGACATAAGTTCTTTGCCTATAAATATCTGTCCAAACAAAATAGTTTGTCTTACTTGAAAAATCCTGACTATTTATATATGTTTCGATTTGTTCAGTTGTTGCCTGTTCTTTCGTAACAAGGCTCTTCTGAATAGCAACACTGTTCCAAGGAACCTTTACTGTTTTGCCGCCTTCTCCGTATAAGTAATAAGCAGCGTTACTGGAAGCTTGCAGAACATTTACAGTGTCACCCTTAGCAAATCCCCCAGCGGCATATCTCATAATCCCCTTCACCCTCGTATTCGGAAATAGTGCATTAAGAATTTCTTTAGACGGGCCCTTTGGTATTGCGAAATATGTGGGGTTCTTAAGCCAGGCTTTGTGGTGCCCTACATTAATATTCGAAACACCATCAACCTTGGTTATAACAAAGCCAACATATGAATAGTCAGGTTCCCCATCATACCGTTGGTCTTTATAATAGCCAAATTCACCTGTTCCTAGCTGGGAAAAATCAAAAGGCTCTTCAATATAATCTTTCCCATTAAACCAAATATTTATTCCTTCTATGCCATTGTCTTCTATCATCACATCGTCTAAGTCATTTAAATCATCTACTTGAAGGTTCTCCTCTATTGTTTCTTCCATTTTTTCCTCAATATCAGCTTCAACCTCTTGTACTTGAGACTCTTGGCTTTCTTCTGTGGCATTAGCCTCAGCTTCTAATACATCAGTTTCCTCAATTATATCTCCCAGGGCATCCTCACCTTGGGCATTTAAATCATCTACCGAGGGAACCGCTATTTTTTTAACCGGAAAACTTTTATCACCTTCTAAAAGAGATGGAATCCACTTTGCTGGTATGAGAGCTTGCTTCTCTACATATATGGCTGGTACTTCTTGATGATTTATGTAGACAGCATCTCTTCCTAAATAGCCTATGGCATCTTCTTTTAATAAAGGAAATGTTAGGTCTGTACTGATAGGTAAACTTAAATCATAAATAATCGTTTTTCCTGTTACCCCATCCCATGCTATGTTAGCACCAATCTTTTTCAAGTCAGCAAGTAGTACATAGGATACATTCATACAGCTGTAACTTGGTAATGTTACCCCTCCTACTTGGAACCCTTCTTTACTGTTTCGAACTTTTCCGACAGCTATGGTTTTACTCTTTAATTTCTCATTTTTCACCTGGATTGTTACTTTGCTGGCAGGACTTGTTGCAAAAACAGTTTGTCCTACTAATAAAAATACTAAGACACAACTTAACACTCTACTCACTTTTCTAATGTTTCTTTTCATATATGATATTCCTTTCAAATATATTGGTTATTCTATTGTATGTAATATTAGAAATATTTGCAAGCTTATTTTAAAACCATTTAATAATAATTGTTATTTAAGCAAAAAAGAGCCCGAAGGCTCTTAGTCTGCCACTTTTCTTAATATGGCAGGTACTTCAATTGCTTTATCTACTTTAAAGGTAATAATTTGCTTAGGATGTGGTGCTGATTCTACTAACTCACCGTTTTCATCCCACATTTGCCTTATATCAATCTTATAGGACGGCTCATTTTGCGGCATTACTTCAATATCATCACCAACAGAGAATTTTCTTCTTTGCTCAACTGTAGCCATCTTGCTTTTTGCATCGTAGCCTATAATCATTCCTGCAAAATCATAATCCCGGATATAGGCATTATGGGTATATGTCTGGTCATCAGATGTTGTTTTACCATTATAAAACCCTGTTGTATATTCCCTATGACTTGCTTTACTCACTTCTTCCAAGAAATAAGCTTTTTTCTCCTGATATTCCTCTGGGGAACGTAAATAAGTATCAATTGCCTCACGATATGCCTTTATGACTGTCCCAGCATAAAAAGCCGTTTTCATACGTCCTTCTATTTTAAGACTTGTTATACCACTCTCTATTAGCTCTGGTATAAATTCAATCATGCATAAATCTCTTGAGTTGTAAATAAAAGTTCCACGCTCTGTTTCTTCAATGGGCATATATTCGCCAGGGCGGGTTTTTTCAACCACCTTGTACTCCCATCTACAAGGGTGTGAGCATTCTCCCTTATTAGCATCTCTGTCTGTTAGGTAATTACTCATTAGGCATCTGCCAGAATAAGAAATGCACATAGCCCCATGAACAAATGCCTCAATGGTCACATTTTCTGGCAGCTTTTCTTTAATTGTCTTAATTTCTTCAAAAGAAAGTTCTCTTGCAACAACAATTCGTTCAATTCCTTGCTTTGCCCAAAACAAGGCACTATGATAATTTGTATTGTTTGCCTGAGTAGATAGGTGAATTTCCATATTGGGTACGCTTTCCTTGGCAACAGAAAACACTCCTGGGTCAGCAACAATGATAGCGTCTGCTCCCATTGCTTCTATTTCCTTAAAATAATCTCCCATTCCATCAAAGTCATCATTATGGGCGATTATATTGGCTGTAATATAGACCTTTTTACCGTGCTCATGGGCAAAATCAATCCCCTCTTGCATTTGTTCTTTGGTAAAGTTTCTAGCTTTTGCCCTAAGGCCGTAATGCTGCCCTCCCATATAGATGGCATCTGCTCCGTACAAAACAGCAATCTTTAGTGCTTCAAGATTGCCTGCTGGTGCTAGTAATTCTATTTTATTGTTTTTCATTCTATTTTCCTCCAACTTTATGACTAATAGCGATACCATCTCCAAATGGTAACACTGCTGATTTTAACTGTGGGTGATGGTTAATGGCATATAAAAATTCTCT
>CAZLPH010000139.1:0-6341 GCA_964561345.1 uncultured Candidatus Epulonipiscium sp. | reverse complement strand
TTTACCTGAAGTAATAACCAGTACTTCGCTCATTATAATTCCCCCTGTATCTTAAGTTTTATCATCTTATTGCATCATATTTGCAACAGTTTTTTGATCTATTGGTTCTATATATATTTGTTTGTTACTTAAATAGGCTACAAGAATTGCTTCTTTGTGATCTATTTTTTGCTCATAGATACCATCTGGCGAGCGAGCTATGATATCTCCAATACCAATTTGGACCGGATACATCCCAATAGCCATAACAAACGGTTTATATGACTTTAAATCTTGACCTGCATGTACTGTTCCCTTTAAAGTCCCAAGTACAATCACATTCCCACCTGCTGAAATTCTTGCACCTGGATTCACATCCCCTAGCACAACCACACTGCCTGGATACTCAATGGTTTGCCCTGATCTTAACATACCAATATGGTACTTCGTCATTGATGTATCATGGGAGATTTCATTTGAAAACCAATTACCTGGCTCATCTGCCAAATTATAGGCATTTGTTTCTTCGCCATCATCCCCCTCTTCAAAGCCATGCAGAAATGAGATGTTCAATATATTTTGCCCTGATAATAATTCTATCAGCTCTTCTTGCTGTTCTTTGGCGAGAATTTTCCCTTTAAACCTAATACTTACTTTTGCACCATTAAAAAAACTTTTTGCATCTTGTAATTTCTGAATAAATATTGTTTTTATATCCGCAAAAGAGGCATCTTCATCTAATATAACATTAATTCCACCTCTACCACCTTTAAATATTACAATATTTTCTAAGTCCATCACTCCACCTCTTACTTTGTAAAGATATTGTCTATGGTCGTTTCTTCATATTCTTTATCTAGTTCAAAATACGCTTCTAAAATCTCTCTTGACATCTGGAGGCCGTATCTTCCAGCACCATTACTATTATAAATAACTGTAACGATGGCAACCTCTGGCTCATCATAAGGTGCAAATCCTACAAACCAGGAATGTTCCTTGCCCCCCTCTTGGGCCGTTCCTGTTTTACTAGCTACTGGAATAACAAAATCTTCATAAACCGACCTCGATGTTCCCCGCTCACCTTTACTAACTCTTAGCATACCTTCATGAACAACATCCATTGTTTTTTGTGAAATATCTAAGGTATTTCTAATAACCGTTTCTTTTTCTACAATCTCATTATTTCCCTTTGAGTTTTGAATTGCATCTATCACTCTTAAATCATAAACATACTCTCTGTTTGCAAGAGCTGCTATATATTTTGCCACTTGTACCGGTGTAAAAGCATTATTACCTTGGCCTATTGCTGTACGAATGGTAATACCTTCGTTCCATCCTAAATTCACCTTTTCAAGCATTTGATCAATAACGTGGCCAACAATTCCTATAGCAATATCCTCTATAATCTTGTCACTTGTGGCAGCAACCTGCTGTTCCGTGTTTTCCATGCCATATTTAAGTGCCTGAACTAACTCTTGGTCACTGCTACGCCTTAACCTTCCATATGCTACTGTATAAGCATGATTATATGCTTCTACAAGTTCCACATCCATTATAGGCGATAGTGTCTGACCTATAATAGGACCAGTTAGTGTTTTCACACTATCACCAATTTCACTTATAAGGTGTTTTTTTGTTTTATTTTTGAGGGATAAATTATGAGATGGGTCAGACATTACACTTGTAACCACATTATTAATAATCTGATCCCTGTTAACACTAATTGTGCTTTCTAGATTTAATATTATTTCATTAATAAGTGCAGGCAATATAGGCTCTAAAGCAGTTCCAATAGCAGGCTCCATATTTCTCTTTAGTTCATGCTGAATTTCTGTTTGAACCTTGCTTTCTAAGCTTAAGTCCGAAGGGTCTGCCCAAGGAACATAGGCCTTTGATATTCGTTGTATTAAAGATGTCATATAATCTTCCTTCTTCTCCCCCTTCATATTAATGACATTCCACAAAGCTGTTGATAATCCCTTTTCAACAACAACTTTAGGAGATGAAATAAGTGGTTCCGCTTCAGAAAGTTCGATTCCAGATTTTTCTCCAAGACCAAATTTCTCCACATAACTAGTAAGACGTTTAATATTACTATATGGTGATGAATCACCCAATCCCAAGTTAAAGGCTGTTTCATAAAAATAATAGTTACAAGAAACCTCTAAGGCTTTTCGAAGATCCACATTTCCATGATTTCTACATTTGGCATAGGGCGTTCCTGCTTTAGTGTAGGGTCCACCATCAAAAATTAAAGTGTTTTCATTTACAATACCTTCTTCCATGCCAGCAATAGCTGATATCATTTTAAAAGTAGAACCTGGGGCCTTAGCTGTTCTCATTGAGCGGTCAATCAGAAGCCTTCTTTTATCACTGTTATCTGCTAGCAATGGATAGAGCTCATTAAAATTAGTAATTAGCTCATTAGGATCATAAGATGGGTATCCAATTAAGGATAACAGTTCCCCATTTTTAACATCTACTACAACTGCCGCAGCACTAAAAGGATCTACGGCCATATGCTTCGGCTTCAAAATCCCTTTTTCCATTTGCTGAATAAGTACATTGCTAACATTTCCATGTTTATTGTTTCTAAAATTTGTTACTGTTTCCTCACTCAGACTGAGTACGCCTTGCTCATGTAACATTAATACAATTTCTCTTTCCGTAATTAGCGCCGTACCGTTTTCATCTAACCACTGGAGCAGCAGTGCTTTGGGTGTTATCTTTTCTTTTTGAAGGTCATCCATTAATTCAAATTCTTCTTTTATCTTCTGGTTTATTTTATGCTGGACTGTTCCATCAGTAGCTTCTTGCATCTTTGTAAACGATAAGGTATTAGATTCTATGATGGAATAAATCACTTCTTTACCAGTAAGAGGCTCTATGTCACCTTTTCCACCTTGTAGTCTTTGTATAATAACATCTGTTAGTTGATTTTCTAAAATATCATATGTTGCTTTTTGATATTTAGAGTCCATTGTTATAAATGTATTGTTTCCTTGGACCTCATCTTCTTTTTCCACTGTTCTTACTTTTCTACCCCTATTATCAACCTCTACTATTTCCCACCCTTTGATTCCCCTAAGCTCCTCTTCTTGGGTTTGCTCAAGTCCCATTTGGCCCACAATGTCATCTTTTTCGTAACCATCTTTCTCCATTTGTTCAAATTGAGCAGCTGTGATCTGCCTTGTATAACCCAGAATATGAGCAAATAATTCTCCTTCCGGATAAAATCTTACAGACTTTACATCAGATGTAACACCTTTGTACTCACTATTTTTCTCCTCTACAGTACTAATGGTCTCCATACTAACATCTGTTGCAACTGTGATTAGCTTGTATTTTGACCAACTGGTTTTGTAAAGTTCATACCTAAAAGCTGCAATGTCTCTGGCATCATTCTCAGATAGTAGGGGGTCTATGTCAAAAAGTCCATCGCTTTTTAAATACTCCATTAACTCCTTGGCTGTAAATTTATGTGCTTTTTCTTTTTCCTTATTATTTTTATGAGGAATAGAATTGATAAACTGTTTTTTGGCACTTTCACCAAATCGGAATTCAAAGGGTTCCTCTTGAGTAACTGGAATATTATCCACGTATAAATCCCCATTAGATTTTAGAAGCTTAGCAAGTCTAAGCAGCATATCATTTAGATCTTCATTGCTCATTCTAATACCTTGGTCTACATTTAAAATATAAGTTGGTTGATTAATAGCAAGTGGTCTACCATATCTATCAAAAATAAGCCCTCTCGGTGCATCTGTTTCAATTTTTCTTCGAATTGTTTCCCTAATATTCATATCATATTCATTATGGTGAATAATTTGCAGGTCATATACCCTAAATATAATGATACTAAATAAGCCAATCACAAAAAGACTTGCAATAAATAGCCTGTCAGTAATAAACCGGAGGACTTGTTTATAAAAATCTTTCATTTTATTAAAGACCCCCTATTTTAAAATATCTTCCTATTACTTTTCTCACTTTTTTCTATTTTTTCATTAATAGTATATACAAGTTGATAGACAACAATTGATAATATGATCGTATAAATTATTTCCGGAAAAATAATATTCCTAATAAAATATATGTAGTTTATTTTCCCACGCATTAAAAAAGGTAAACTAATTGTAAACCCATAAATCGTTGTACTTATAAGGGTAAGTAAAAAAGGTAAGACAAGATTTTCCCTATAAAAGTCCTTATTAAATTTGCCACAAAAATACCCAATACATGCCCCTACAATAGCCAGGTATCCTCTACTGGTGCTAAAAACAATATCCATAATGAGTCCTGTAAAGAAACCAACCATACTCCCTTCTTTACTTCCTCTTAGCAAGGCAAAGGACACAATGATCATTATACTGAAATTAGGGCTAATCCCTTTTATACGAATCCCATCAAAAACTGTGGATTGTAATACATTTACAACTAGCAATATAATACTTGTCATCACTATTCTCAAGATTTCAACTCCCTTTAGTTTTCAGTACAAGGACTTGTTTTAAATATTTAAAATCAACAATGGGTCTTACATAGGCATACTGTGTTAGCCCGTTTTTAGAAATGATAATTTCTTCCACCATTCCAATGGTAATACCTGGCGGGTAGATTTCACTTAAGTGCGATGTTACAATTTGATCTCCTTTTATAACCTCTGACTGAATATCAATCTCAAACCGACATAACCCTTGGCCTGCTAGCTCAATATCACCTCTCAAAATCCCAACTTCTTGGGTCCTTAGTACCTCTGCACTAACTGAACTACGGTCATCTATTATAGACAATACCTTGGAAGACAATGGTCCCTCCTCTATAATATGACCCACAAGTCCGCCTCCTGCTAAAATGGCATCATCCTTATAAAATCCTGCCTTAGTACCTTGGTCAATAATAAATACTTTGTACCAGTTACCTGGATCTTTTGCAATAATATTAGCCCCTTGGCTTGGGTATTTTTTGTATCTCTCCGTAAGTTCAAGTAATTCTTTTAGACGCTCATTTTCAGACCTGTATTGCTCTAAGATATTGTTATCATAAGATAACTGCCCTAGTTGCGCTTCTAACAAATCATTGCTTTCTTGTAAGTTACTTGTGTCCTCAAATCTTCTAATTACTTTATTTGAGCCATTACCTATAATGTTCAATCCTTTTTGTATAGGCGTCATGATATACTGAAGAGCATTTTCCGCTATTTTAAATTTATAATGAGACCCTACAGTAATGGTTAATACAACAGTCCCAACGATTAATAATGTTATAAAAACTCTTTTGCTTTTAATTTTTTTAAAAAATTTCACCATATCTCTCCTTGCGATGCTACTTGTCTGAGGAAATCAGCATGTCTGCTAGTTTTTCAATATTCTCCAAGGCAAGACCTGTACCATTTGCAACGCAATCAAGTGGCTCTTCTGCAATATGCAGTGGCATCCCCGTCTCTATACTAATTAATTCATCAAGGCCTGAAAGTAAAGCACCGCCACCTGTGAGCATAATGCCACTTTCCATTATATCAGCCGCAAGCTCTGGTGGTGTCTTTTCTAGGGTTACTTTAATGGCATCAATAATTGAATTGACTGGCTCTTTAATAGCACTTGTAATCTCTGTGGATGTGATTTTAAGTGTTTTAGGCAGCCCCGTCACTAGGTCACGTCCTCTTATGTCCATGGTAAGTTCCTCTGCCCTAGGATAAGCCGCTCCAATAGTTACCTTAATAGCCTCTGATGTTCTCTCACCAATCATTAAATTGTATTCTCTTTTGATGTATGATGCGATATACTCATCAAACTCATCTCCTGCAACTCGAAGAGACTTGCTAGCAACAATCCCGCCTAAAGAAATCACGGCTACATCAGTGGTCCCGCCACCTATATCAACAACCATACTTCCCGTTGGCTCTTCAACGTGTAAGTTTGCTCCAATAGCAGCTGCCATTGGCTCTTCCATTAACAAGGCTTGTTTAGCCCCTGCTTTAATTGTTGCTTCTTCTACTGCTCTTTTTTCAACTGATGTTACGCCTGATGGGACACATACCATAACTCTAGGTCTGGGACTTAAAAACGTCTTCTTGTATGCTTTATTAATAAAGTAGCGAAGCATCGCTTCTGTAATGGCAAAATCTGCTATTACCCCATCTTTAAGGGGTCTAATAGCAATAATATTACCCGGTGTTCTACCAATCATCTGCTTTGCTTCATCTCCTACTGCCAAAACTTCATTTGTTTTTGTATTTATAGCTACTACTGACGGCTCATTAACAACAACACCTTTACCTTTCAAAAAAACAAGTGTGTTTGCTGTCCCTAAATCAATTCCCATATCTTTACCAAAAAACATAATATATCCTCCTGTTAAAC
>CAZLPH010000138.1:3447-6370 GCA_964561345.1 uncultured Candidatus Epulonipiscium sp. | reverse complement strand
CTAAAACAAATATGGCTATCACATACATTCTTTAGTATAATCTGACCCAAACGCTTAATGGTAACATCACCCATTAAATGGCCATGGCTATCATTAATCATTTTAAAGTTATCAACGTCAAGCAAGATAAGCGAAAAATCTTTAGGACTATCTGATGCTTTTTGCTTGGCATAAAAATCATAGGTTTTTTCCAGTTCCTTAGAAAAATATCTATGATTATATAAGCCTGACAAACTGTCTTTTGTTGATAAAATACTTAACTGACGGTTGGCCTCTTTTAACTTCAAATTAAGGATTCTTAATTCTTCTTCAACTTTTTTTACCCCTGTAATTTCCCTTGACGTCCCCCATATCCCAATAATTTCCCCTTCAGCGTTATAAAAAGGATACTTTGACGATAAAAACCACCTTACCTCCCCATTACCATCCACTAGTTTCTCTTCTCTTGTGACAATAGAAACCCCTGTCTTTATAATTCTTTGTTCTTCTTGGTAGGCCACCTGTGCAAAATCATATGGAAAATAGTCAAAATCAGTTTTTCCAATGACTTCTGTTGGATCTTCCACTCCCCATAATGCAGAATGGGCCTTACTACTCCAAATAATCGCACTCTTTTTGTCTTTAACGTAGATTGTGTCTTGTGAATTATTCATAATAGTATTAATAAACAACTCCTTATCAATAGCAGTATTGCTCACATTAAACACTCTTTCTTTTGTATTTGCTTATATAATACCAAACTTCAGAATATTAGGCAAGTAAACATATGAATAATGTATAATTCTCTACTGCTACACATAATTCACCTTAGTTATTCATGCAATTGTATGCCTGGGATTTATACTTCCACTTCTTCTAACTCTTCAATAGCATCTATTTCACCGCTAAGGTACTGAATGATTCGCAACTGAGCTGTTTTTATCCTTTGGAGCAACCCCCCTATGCACAGATCAAAGTCCTTGAAAGCAAGGGCTTTATTTTCTTTCATCCACTGTGCTCTATAAATCGTTATAAGGGCTTCTAATGCTCGTCTAAGCTCTGGCAAAAATATATTGGCATAGCTTTCTAAACGGTCTTTGTTCCCCTCTTTATAGGCTGCTCTTATATTAATAGAAGCATGGGTTTTTATGGCTAACACATCAGAAAGTGCTTTTTGGGTCTCAAAAACATAGGTCCATTTAGATGGTTTGTTTTTAATAATCTCACCTAGCTCCCTTGAACATTTTTGAAAGTGTAAGGTGTAAGCCGCTTTATCAATATCTTGGTCTGGTAAATCTGTTAATATATCTTGGTATAAAATATATTTCCATGGCTCTAGTTCTTGATTAGCCCTGGCTGAATTATTTGCTGGTAATATTGGCATATCTAGTTTTAAAAAATCTTGGTAATCTCCTTTTATACATGTTTTAAAACGTGATGCTAAATAGCTATCAGCACTATTATTAGCGTAGCATAATTCTGCCCATAGCTGGAGGGTTGGCAAAGCTGAAAACCTTGAAGTCATAATCTCCTTATCTCCAGATACTGTAATAATCATAGTTTTAATATTATTTTCAACATAGCTGGCATGGGCTAACTCTATGGCCATACTGTCGTAACTCTTTTTTCTTTGTGAGTCGTATTCCCAACAAGCTGAAAAATCATCTTTTGCAATAGGTCCCACAATGGTCTCAAATCCCATTAAAGCTGCCTTAATAACAAAGGTTTTATAAGTTTTACAGTTTAAAACATCCTTGCTTGAACACTCAAAGATTAACGCCAACCTATCATAGGCCGGTGATTCTTTTATCTTAAAATCCTCATGGCCTGTATTTATATTCTCCACTAAAAGCCCTAAGGCTCTTAGAAAATACTGTTCTTTTCCTATGGTAATGTTAGCTGAATTTGCCTCTTTTCTTATTTCAATTGCCTGGCCTTTGGTAAAAACCTCAAGGGCCACTCCTTCATCCGATAGGGATAGATTTAAATAATCTGCTACTAATTCCACTAATGTCTGCAGCTTAGGGCTTAATTTTGATATGTTTAAATTCATTGCGTCTCAATCCTTTCGTAGCTTTTATATGATTATTATAGCACAAAAGAGTGCCTGTCCCCACTTCATTGTACTGAAGTGGGGACAGGCACTCTTTTGTGCTTTTAGTATATTTTATAGTTGAGCTGGTCTTGTTTTGCTTTATACATGGCTGTATCTGCCTTTAATATAAGTTTTTCTACTGTATCACCATTATCTGGGTAGACGCTTATGCCTATACTCGGTTTTACAGATATCTCTTTTGACCCAATTGTTAAGCTCCTTATAAATAAGTTTGACATTGTTTCTCCAATTCTTATGACTTCTTCTGGCGACCTAATACCCGATATTAAAACCGTTAATTCATCTCCTCCAAGCCTTGAAACCATATCACCTTTCGGGATAACACACTTAATCCTATGGGCCTCTTTTCTATTAGCTGTTGCCATTTTAGACTTCATTTCTTCTTCAAATCTTTTTCTATTGGGTAATTTACTCAAATGGTCTTGATAGGCTATTTTTTGGTTTTGCCCTAGTAAATAGGCAAGGGCAAAAGCAAATCCAAAATACAAAAAGGTTATAACTCCTATCCCTTGTAAAAACATCTTCTTTTGCTGTGATAAACTCTCTTGGAGAACCTGGTCATTATAGATGATTTCTGTTACATAAGACCGCCACCAGCTTAAGCCATCCTCCTTATTATATTTATATATATCTTCAACAAAATCATATTGGTTTTTTAGATCGTTGGAAAGGTAGATAATATTTAAGTTTTTAAACTCCGGATAGACATCTTTAATGGTTACACTTAGTTCTATTAAATATTTTTTGTCTGGTGTTGGCATATAACTGTATTTTCTAAGTTCACTGCCCATTAAAGAAAAGTTAATGTCATCAGATTCAAACTTATCT
>CAZLPH010000138.1:0-3437 GCA_964561345.1 uncultured Candidatus Epulonipiscium sp. | reverse complement strand
ATTTAGCAGAAAAATCCTTGTAAGCATTAAAGTTCATTCCGATTTCTTCTTTTAACGAGGATGCCACAACATTTAAATTATGATCTAACATATAAATATCCATATTACCTAGTTGCTTACTTATTTCTTCTATATCCACTCTAAAACATTGGGGTTTTCTTCGTAATATGTGACTATAATATTAGTGTCCTCTTCCATACTATTGGCAATATCTCGTTCCGCTATTTTACTTACAATCTCCGTATATTTGGTTTCATTGTAGATATTCTTTTATATGAGTTCAATCTTTGCCCCATACTCAGAATTTATAATTCCTACAGTATTTTCATAGTGACTATAGTAGACACCTGTAGCAACCATGAAAACCAGTACAATAAGAAGCAGATAAGCACCTATTTTCACCTTTTTCATAAGATCCTCCTTGTCTAGCTAAAAGAAAAGGTTTCGTCCGCCCAAACCGATATGCTAGCTTCTGATACCATAAACTCACCAAACCCCTCTTCATCTATGGTAACCTTGCCCTGATTATTGCCTAAAAGATCCACATAGGTTTTAGAAGCTTGCTCTTTTCCAACAAACATTTTTATTGTATTTGTTTCACCATTTGATAGGATTACGGCACATTTATTAGGGTAGTCTTCATTTCCGTGTCTTACCCATCCAATACAATTTTCTTGGTCAAAATAATTATCTTCTTCCCCATAAGCAAGTTGCTTTCTAATTTTAGCAAGCAGGTCTATTTCTTCTTTAAATCCTAGCTGTGGATAGTCTCCGCCTATACCATAATAATCCCCATAAAACAAGCAAGGATAACCATCCTTTCTTAGAAAGGTTATGCCGTAGGCTATTTCTTTAAACCAAGGTTCTACAAAAGATTCCAAAGATTGTCCTGGTTGGGAATCATGATTATCGACAAATGTCACTGCTAATGCAGGGTGGCTATTTGTTATGGTATCATCTAGTCCAAGCTCATCTATAAACCATATTGCCCAGTTTTTCAGCTCCTCTTTTACATCTGGATGAGCGTGGTCAATATTAGCAAACATAAGGTAGTCAAAGTTCCCTTTTTCATTTGATACGCCTAAATTCCAGCCTTTGTTTTCCCCTATTATTCTATAAATAGCCTTAGTCTGGCTTTTATGGTCATAATCTATGCCACTAAAATGATTAAAATTCCATTTAAAATCAGATTACTGGCCGCCACGACCTTCAAAATCAAAAGCTGTCCATCCTTCAATCTCTTTAGGCTCTTCAACCTCTTTTGTTCGGTCTTCCTGGTCTACCATAACAGCCATAAATTTCTCTGTCCTATCAGCTCCAGCTTTGTGGTTAATAACCACATCGGCATATACTTTCATATCTCTTTTATGAATTTCTTCTATTAAGTTTTTTAATTCTTCCTTGCTTCCGTACTTGGTTCTAACAGTTCCTTGTTGATCAAACTCACCTAAGTCAAAAAGGTCATATACCCCATATCCTACATCATTTGTCCCTGTTCCCTTATAAACTGGTGGTAGCCATATGGCTGTTGTCCCTATTTCCTTTAGTTCGTCTAGTTTAAGAATTAAATCTTTATAATAATTACCATCATCTGAAAGGTGCCATTCAAATCCTTGAAATAATAATCCATTCTCCATATGTCACATCCTTTTCTTTTTCCATTTTATTCCCTTATCATTACATTTATTATATCACGTCTATACCACAGTTGACTAGTTAATAGGCAAAACCACCCCTTAGCTTTCTCTGGCTTTCAGACCTTTGGATTACAGTATGCCACATCATCAGAAGCTGGCATCATACTTGCATCAGCACCAATTTTCACTATGGTCATGGCTTCTTATTTTTTAAATGAAAGGTCTAATTTAACCCAAAAGATTTCAATTGGTACTTCTCTTTTTGGGGTTTTATATATTGCCTTTAAGAAAGGATCCACCATTGATTTAGCCAATATTAAAGGAATAATTTTATTACTTATGTCTGCTCTTTCCTTTGCTAGCTATAGTGTTTTAGCCAGGAAACTCACAAAAGATTATACCACCATAGAACTTAGTTTTATTATGATTACAGTTAGCTTCTTAGTCTTTACCGGTGTGGCTATTCTTTACTTAGGAGTGCTTTCTACACTTGGAACTTCAATGCTAACGAATTTTGCATTGTCTCAGTTAGAAGCTTCTAAGATGATTGTCTTTTCTAACCTTGCAACGGTTATTTCGATTGGGGCTGGGGTCATTTTCTTAAATGAAGCAATCTTTAGCTACCATATCATAGGGTCTATTATGATTGTTGGTGGAGTCCTAGAAACTAATCTTGGGGCCACCAATAGTAAGGCTCACCCCTAGTTCAGGGACAGTCACTATTTCCGGGCTTCATGCATACAAAAGGCAGGTGAGATATCTCACCTGCCTTTTGTATGTCCTATTCTTAGATGTCTGTTTCCATGTAGGCATCAAATTCTTTTTGAATCTCAGCGTCTGGCTCTTTGCTTATTAAGCTTACGACAATGATCATAATAAGCGACACAGCAAAGGCCGGAAGAAGCTCATATAGATCAAAGTATTGTAAGATAAAAGTCCGCCATACAATAACCGTTACACCCCCTGATAAAATTCCTGCTAGGGCCCCCTGCCAGTTCATTCTCTTCCAATAAAGGGACATGAGTATTACCGGCCCAAATGCTGCGCCAAATCCTGCCCAGGCATATGCCACTAATTGAAATACTGAACTATTAGGGTCTCTGGCCAAAAACAAAGCAATGAGTGCAACAACTAAAACACTTAAACGGCTAATCCAGGTTAATGTCTTATCATCAATATCCTTAACGATATTTTTGCATATGTCCTCTGAAATAGCTGATGATGTTACAAGTAACTGGGAATCAGCCGTACTCATAATGGCTGCTAGTATAGCTGTTAGTAAGATACCTGCAATAATGGCAAGGCCTGGTCCTTGTAAAATATTTTGGACTAAGTAAATGAATATCTTTTCCCCGTCCATAGCTGCCAACGCTTCAGTACTTACAACCGTTGACATATAAGCCTTTCCAACAACCCCTAGAACGACTGCTGCACTGAGTGAAAAGGCTGCCCACACCATAGCGATTCTCCTGGCTGGCTTAATATCATCTGAGTGCCTAATTCCCATAAACCTAGATAAAATATGGGGCTGACCAAAATAACCTAGGCCCCAGGCTGCCGCTGATATGATGCCCAAGGCTCCCATACTTCCAATCCCTGTCCATTCTTTTAATCCAAGGCCATTTGGCAGCTCTGCAAGCGAAGCAGCAAGAGCCATTGCCTCTTTGCTTCCCCCCATTTTAACTGCCGCAATAATAGGCATGGCAATAATGGCGAAGAACATTAAAATTCCTTGAAATAAGTCCGTCCAGCATACAGCCAAAAAACCACCAAGGAATGTATAAGAAACAATTACCACTG
>CAZLPH010000137.1:0-6371 GCA_964561345.1 uncultured Candidatus Epulonipiscium sp. | reverse complement strand
GCTGTAACACATTTACAAAGTTACTATTTTCAATCATCGATTATTTATTAATTTAACTTAGTATATAATAAGATTTTTAATTTGTCAATGTATTTACACAACTTTCAATTCTATCTAAACCTTTTTCAATGTCTTCCATAGAAATAGCATAGGCAAGTCTAATACATTCTGGTGTGCCAAAGTCTGCACATGGAATAACAACCACATTAACAGCTTCTAAAAGGACATCTGCTAAATCCTTTGCAGATTCAATTGTCTTGCCCTCATACTTTTTGCCATATAGGTCTGCAATGTTGATAAAGCAATAAAAAGCACCCTGTGGCTTGGTTACACTAAAGCCCTCAATCTTAGATAAGCGCTCACACATATAGTCACGACGCTTAGCAAAGGTATCACGCATTGTATCTACAAATGAACGGTCACCACTTAAAGCAGCTAAAGAAGCCTTTTGAGCAATTGAGTTAGGATTTGAAGTTGCATGAGACTGAATACTATTAATAGCCTTTGCTATAGGAAGAGGTGCTGCCACATAACCTATTCTCCATCCTGTCATGGAATAACTTTTTGAAAGGCCATTTATAACAATGGTACGGTCATAAAATTCTGGGCCAAATGATGCCACACTAACATGCTCTACCCCATCATAAACAAGGTATTCATAGATTTCGTCACTAACCATATAAATATCATGCTTAATGGCAACTTCTCCAATGGCTCTTAGTTCCTCTTTTGTATATACCACACCTGTTGGGTTAGAAGGTGAGTTGATAATAATTGCTCTTGTTTTATCTGTGATTGCATTTTCAAACTCTTTTGGTGTTAATTTATACCCATTGTCTTTTTTTGTTTCAACGATTACTGGTACACCGTGGGCCATTTTTACCATTTGAGGGTAACTGAGCCAATATGGCGCGGAGATAATAACTTCTTCTCCTGGGTCTAATATTGCCATGAAGGTATTTGTAAGGGAATGCTTTGCGCCATTATTAACAACAACTTGTGCCGGCTCATAAGAAAGGCCGTTGTCTTTGGCTAATTTATCACAAATTGCCTGTCTTAAAGGTAAAATACCAGGTGCTGGTGTATATTTTGTAAATCCTTCATTTATTGCCTTGATTGCCGCTTCTTTAATGTAGTCTGGTGTGTCAAAATCCGGCTCTCCAGCCCCAAATCCTACAACGTCTAACCCTTCTGCTTTCATTGCATTTGCCTTAGCTGTTATAGCTAAAGTCGATGATGGTGTTATTTCTGATGCCATTTTTGATATTTTCATGAGAGATCTCCTTTAGTTTTACATTACTATGTATGATATTATTATTTACATTTTAGGGGCACAATTTGGTGCCATATAATATTATAATTCATTTATCAGTTATCTGCAAGGGATTATTGAATTTAATTCATAATTCTACAAAAAAGAGAGTGCACCTGGGTGCACTCTCTTTGGGTATTCTTTATTTTGCATACTCAATTGCTCTTGTTTCTCTTATAATATTGACCTTTATTTGGCCAGGATATTCAAGATCATTTTCAATGCGCTTGGTTACATCTCTTGCAAGAAGTAATAAACCTGCATCATCAATTTCATCTGGTATAACCATAATACGTAATTCTCGTCCTGCTTGAATTGCAAATGAGCGGTCAACACCCTCAAATGATTCTGCAATATCTTCAAGTTTTTGTAGACGCTGAATATATGTTTCAAGAGATTCTCTTCTTGCTCCTGGACGGGCTGCTGAAATGGTATCAGCCGCTTGTACAAGGACAGCAATTAAAGATTCTGGTTCTACATCGCCATGATGGGCCTCTACTGCATTAATAACCAAGTCAGACTCACCATATCTCTTGCATAGTGTTGCACCAATGCTTATGTGTGAACCTTCCATTTCATAATCAACGGATTTACCAATATCATGTAATAATCCTGCACGTTTTGCTAAACGAACATCTAGTCCAAGCTCAGCCGCCATTAACCCACAAAGGTTAGCAACTTCTATAGAATGACGAAGGACATTTTGCCCGTAACTTGTTCTAAACTTCATCTTACCAAGTAAGCGCATGAGTTCTGGGTGAACCCCGTGGACGCCTGTTTCAAATGTAGCAGCTTCTCCTTCTTCACGTATTAAATCCTCTACCTCTTTACGTGCTTTTTCAACCATTTCTTCTATTCTAGCTGGATGAATTCTTCCATCTACAATTAGTTTTTCTAATGCTATTCTTGCAACTTCTCTTCTTATTGGATCAAAGCCTGAGAGAATAACTGCTTCAGGTGTATCATCAATAATTAAATCAATTCCTGTTAAGGTCTCTAGGGTTCTAATGTTTCTTCCTTCTCGCCCTATAATACGACCCTTCATTTCATCGTTGGGAAGTGGCACAACGGATACCGTTGTATCAACAACATGATCTACTGCACATTTTTGAATTGCATTTGTTAAGATTTCTTTTGCCTTTTTATCAGATTCTATCTTGGCAGTTTCTTGAATTTGTTTAATTAGCATTGCCGATTCATGTTTTACCTCATCTTCAATGGTACTAAGCAGTTGCTCCTTAGCCTCATCTGATGTTAGTCCTACAATCCTCTCTAGCTCTGCTAGTTGGTCAGTTTCAATCTTTTCAATACTGACTTTTAATTCTTCAATTTTTTTCACTTTTTTAGTTAAAGCCTCTTCTTTGTCTTCAAAATTAGACGCTCTCTTATCAAGTGTTTCTTCTCTTTTGTCAATAGTCTCTTCTTTTTGAATTAAACGACGTTCTAAATGTTGTAATTCATTTCTTCGTTCCCTTACCTCTTGCTCAATCTCATTTTTCGCCCGAATGTTCTCTTCTTTAGATTCAAGCATCATTTCACGCTTTTTAGCCTCTGCTGCTTTAATGGCATCGTCAATAACTGTACGTGCTTTTTCTTCAGCTGACCCTATTTGCGCTTCTGCGATGCGTTTTCTATATGAAATGCCTAGAAAAAAGACACCTGCTAAAACAACAATCGCGATTACGACTCCTATAAGTATATAAAGTCCTGTAATGTTAAACACCTCCCTATTTAGTTTTCATGGTACATTCTTAGTACATTTTTATGCTAAAATAACACCTTAATTGTATAACTTTTTAAAAATTATGTCAAGCTAGACAGATTAATTGTGACACGCCTTCGCTTCTTGTATTATATCTCTAATGATTTCGTATGGAAAGCCACGGCTTTGCAAATAACGCGTTACTTTCATTTGCTCCTTGTAATCCTTTAATGCTTTACCTTTTGTTCTTTTCTCGTACAAATAAGCAGCCCCAGCGTACTCTGCTTCTTCATAGCCTTCAAGGATAGGCCCACTAATATCTTTACTGATACCCCGCTTTATAAGGTCATAAGAAACCTTACGGCGACCATGTTTTTTATTTTCAATCCGGTTACGTATAAAACTCTTTGCATAGGCCTCGTCATCTAAAAAACCATAGGAGATTAAAAAATCAATGGTTGTTTCAATAACAGTTTCCTCAAATTCAAGGCTATGTAGCTTATCCACAGTTTCTTTGATTGTTCTACCTGAATAGTCAATGTATCTAATGGCTGCAAATTTGGCCTTTTCATATTGAAGTTTTTTAAGAAGTTCTTCATAGGCTTCTTCTGTGTATTCATTCCCTTTTTGGACATCATATTTTATCACAGAATCCAGATCCATTCCAAAGGCAAACTCGTCATTAATAAATACCGAACACCTATCTTTATTCTTTTTTTGTACTTCTAATTTTGTAATAACTTTTGCTTTACTAATTGTTATTCAGCTCCTAACGATAAAAACACCACTTTAACAATTAAAGTGGTGTTCATTATCTTGTCTTTTATTATTTTTCCACTTCTGTTGCTGCCGCTTCTTCATCTTTGATTTCTGTTACTTCTGGTGCTACAGGTTTAGCATTGGGATCTAAACTTGCCAGTCCGTGTTCCACTCTTACGAGATTTTCCATCTCATAGAGTATATCTGGATTTTCCATCAAGAAAATTTTAGAATTTTCACGGCCTTGGCCCAGTCTAGTTTCCTTGTATGAATACCAAGAACCACTTTTGTTAGCAATACCTGATTCAACAGCAAGATCTAAAACGTCTCCTTCTTTGGAGATTCCAAGACCATACATAATATCAAATTCCGCTGTCTTAAATGGTGGCGCTACCTTGTTCTTAACAACCCGTACCCTTGTTCTATTACCAACAAAGTCATTGCTTAACTTTAGGGTTTCTATTCTCCTAACGTCTAAACGAACAGATGAATAAAACTTAAGGGCACGTCCACCTGATGTTGTTTCGTTACTACCAAACATAACACCAATCTTTTCACGAAGCTGGTTAATAAAGATAACAGCGCAACCAGACTTGTTAACAATCCCTGTTAGTTTACGTAGTGCTTGGGACATTAGTCTTGCTTGCAGTCCCATATGTGAGTCTCCCATTTCCCCTTCAATTTCAGCTTTAGGAACCAAAGCTGCTACAGAGTCAATAACAACTAAATCAATTGCCCCTGAGCGGACCATTGTCTCTGTAATCTCCAGAGCCTGCTCAGCGTGGTCAGGTTGAGAGATATAAAGGTTATCGATATCTACCCCTAGCTTAGCTGCATAAGCCGGGTCAAGGGCGTGCTCTGCGTCAATAAAAGCAGCAATTCCCCCAGCCTTTTGGACCTCCGCAATCATGTGGAGAGACACTGTTGTCTTACCAGATGACTCTGGCCCGTAAATTTCAATGATTCTTCCCCTTGGTATTCCGCCTACACCTAGTGCTAAGTCGAGTCCTAGTGAACCTGATGGGAAAGTTGAAACATTAGCATGTGTTGACTCCCCAAGTTTCATAATAGCGCCCTTACCAAAATCCTTGTGTATCTTGGCCACTGCCCCATCTAGTGCTTTTTTGCGATCTTCTTCCATTAATAATCACCTCATATATTATTTTAAAACATTGTTTATGAAAAAATACCACCCAGAACATACGTTCCATGTTTATTATATATTAACTTTTCAATATAAGCAACCAATTTCCAACTTTTTAACAAACAATTTGAAATTAAGCTACTTTATGTTCTTTCAGTAAGGATAGTAAGTGATAAAACGCCCACAAAGTTGTCATATGCCTTATCTTTTGTCTGTTACCAGTTAGGGTAAGTTTATAGCTATAAGTGCTTTCCCTTAAAGAAATCCCAAGATAAACGAGCCCCACGGGTTTATCATCAGTGCCACCATCAGGCCCTGCAATACCAGTGGTTGAAATACCAATATGGGCCCCTGATATATTCCGGACACCTTCAGCCATCTCCTTTGCCGTCTCTGAGCTTACGGCTCCGTACTGTTCAAGGGTTTCTTCTTTCACGCCTAAATATTTCATCTTGGCTTCATTGCTATAGGTTATATGCCCCTCACTTAAGACTTGTGAAATACCTGGATAATCTATAAAAGCACTGGCTAGCATGCCACCTGTACAAGATTCTGCTAGTGAAACCTTTAAATCTTTCCCAATTAAGGCTTCACACACAAGGGTAGCTAGCTCCTTATCCCCCTCCCCGTAGATATACTGACCCAAGCGCTCATATAACTGAGATTTAACTGGCTTCATGTAGCCTAAAGCCTCTGCCTCGGTCTTCCCCCAAGCCGTCATCCTCAAAGTTAGACCACCTTTATGAGCATAAGGTGCTAGGGTTGGATTGCTTTGGTTTTGAATCAGGTCTTCGATTTCTTTCTCCATAGTTGACTCACCAATGCCAAACATCCTTATAATAGTAGATACTAAAATCCCGTTAGAATATTTTGCTAAATAAGGTGTTATAGAGTCTTGAAACATTGGTTTCATCTCTCCTGGCGGCCCTGGTAGCATAATTAAAACCTTATTATTCTCCTCTATGATACAACCTGGGGCTGTCCCATTAGGGTTTGGGATAATAAGACTTCCCTTTGGAAAATATGCCTGCTTTTTGTTGTTATCTGGAAGGGGCCTTCCCATTTTAGTAAAATAAGTTTGGATGTTATCTAATGCATCCTGATCTAAAATCATTTCTTTCTTAAAAAACGCTCCTGCTACCTCCTTGGTTAAGTCATCCTTGGTAGGTCCTAAGCCACCTGTGGCAATAATAATATCTGCCCTTTCAAAGCCAACGCGGAACATTTCTTTTAACCTCTCGGCATTGTCCCCAACAGCTGAGTGGTAATAGGTACCAAGTCCTAACATGGATAACATTCTCGCAATGTACTGGGCATTGGTGTTAACAATATCCCCCATAAGAACCTCTGTTCCTACTGCAATAATTTCTACTTTCATCTATATCCTCCTCATTTAGTAATCTTGCCAAATTACTAGGGTATTAATCATTTATCAGAGCTTTATTTAAATAAAA
>CAZLPH010000136.1:3792-6451 GCA_964561345.1 uncultured Candidatus Epulonipiscium sp. | reverse complement strand
TGCTAGGTTAGCCATTCTTATTTGACCCTCATGGATAATACTAAGTTTACGAATTTTTTCTTCGCTAAACATGTACTCATTTCTTAGCTGATCACAGAACCTACTGTTAATTTCCTCAACAATTTGATAAATACGAGGAAGTAGGCGCTGAAATAATTCAACTGGCCATTTTTCAAGGGCCTCAAGCAATGTTGTGTGATTGGTATAGGCACATGACTTTGTTGTAATTCGCCATGCATCATCCCAGGGTAGGTTAAATTCATCTAATAAGATTCGCATAAGTTCAGGAACAACTAGAGATGGGTGGGTATCATTCATCTGGAATACCATTTTTTCAGCTAATAAGTAAATACTTGTTTTTTTCTTCCTTATCCTGCGCAAGGCTCTTTGAAGGGTAGCAGAGACAAAGAAATATTGCTGTTTTAAACGGAGTTCTTTACCTTGATGATGGTTGTCATTAGGATAAAGAACATGGGTCAGGGTTTTAGCAAGATTTTGTTGCTCAACAGCTTTTGTGTACTCACCTTCGTCAAAAAAATGAAGGATAAACTCTTCAGGTGCCTCAGCATCCCAAAGACGGAGTGAATTTACAGTCCGGTTGTTATAACCCACAATAGGCATGTCATAGGGAACCGCAAGAACAGACTGATAATTCTCGTGGACATACCTAGTCACTCCCTCGGCGTCTTTGTAGGCCCTAACATTTCCGCCAAACTTAATTTCTTCTGTATAGTCAGCTCTCTTAACTTCCCATGGGTGCCCATGCTTTAACCAATCATCTGGTAGTTCTATTTGCCTACCATCTTGAATTTTTTGTTTAAAGATTCCAAATTTATATCTAATACCACAACCGTAAGCTGGGTATTGGAGTGTTGCCAGAGAATCCATAAAACAGGCTGCAAGACGTCCAAGACCACCATTTCCAAGGCCAGCATCGGCTTCTTGTTCTTCTATTAGAGAGAGGTTAATATCAATATCAAGTTCACCTAGGGCTTCCTTTACTTGATCTGTTAACGTAAGGTTTAAGATGTTATTGCCAAGGGCCCTGCCTGTTAGAAATTCCATGGATAGATAATAGACTATTTTAGGATCCTTTTTTTCGTAAGCATCATGTGTTGCAATCCAATTTTCCGTAATAATATCCCGCACAGCAAAAGATACTGCCTGGTAAAGTTCCTGAGGTGTTGCATCTTTTAGGTCTTTACGAGAAAAATTTCGCACATGGTTAATAATCTCTTTCTTAAAGTGCTCCTTATTGAAACTACAGTTATTTGTCGTCATTATAATTCCACCTTTCATATGTGTTATATTTCGTAAAACGCTTTAAAGGCATGTAATGTATACTCTATGTCTTTCATAGCCATTAATTCCCGGCATGAGTGCATACTTAGCATAGGTGCGCCAATATCAAGAGACCTAACAGCAAGGTGGCTGGCAGATACAGGCCCAATGGTTGAGCCACCACGTTCATCAGAACGGTTCACAAATGTTTGGTAAGGAACCTTAGCTTTTTTACAAATAGCTGCAAAAACCACAGCAGAATCACTATCTGTTGTATAGCTTTGGTTAGCATTAATTTTAATAGCTGGGCCATGGCCAGGAAGAACTTTATTGGTTGGGTCTTGTTTTTCTGGATAATTCGGATGATAGGCATGTGCCATATCAGCAGAGATCAAGAAAGACTGAGCAATGGCTCTATATAAATCTTCTTTACTCTTATTCATAGCCACCATAATGCGTTCCAAAGTAGATGATAAGAAAGGAGAGTCAGCACCTTGTTTTGTCCGGCTACCAATTTCTTCATTGTCAAAACAAATCATCATATTAATTCCGCTTTTATGGTTAGCTTCTAGTAAGGCTTCTATACCAGCGTAAACCATTGCAAGGTCATCGAGGCGTGGAGCAGAAATAAATTCTTTATCTGCACCAACTAAGGCACCTTTTTCAGTAGGGTAAAGAAATAGGTCAGCATCTAAGACTTGGTCAATGGATAACCCGGATTCATTACAAATAATATCCTTAATATAATCCTTATGGAGCTGCCCATCGATGGTTTTAATAACTGGCAGGGTATCTTTTTGTTGATTCAGGGCTACACCGCTATTAACATCTCTATTCATATGGATAGCCAAACTTGGGATAATAGCAATAGGTTGTTTAAAATCGATTAAAGTATGTTGTGGTCTTAAAATATGGTCACCTGAATAAGAGATACGTCCAGCAATTGAGAGTGGCCGATCAAACCAAGTACTTAAAATAGGACCACCATAGACTTCAGTATTTAGTATCAAATAATTTTCTTTTTGCATCTCCGCCTTAGGTTTAAGACGAAATCCTGGTGCGTCAGTATGGGCACCAATCATTCTAAAACCATCTTCTTCCGGCCTATCAGTACTCACAACAAATGCAATTAATGCAGAATTATTGCTTGTTATATAGTATTTACCACCTTTTTCAAGATTCCATTTTTCGTCCAGTGGTAAATGTATAAATCCATTGTACGCTAATTTATCAATAAGGACAGAGTTTGTATGGAACATAGTAGGGCTATTATTTATAAATTCAATTAAGTTATTTCCAATACCATTGTTTTCTAGCATAAAATCCTCCTATAATGTGATTAAATATCAGATAGTTCAACCTTTAGCTCACTGCTTAA
>CAZLPH010000136.1:0-3692 GCA_964561345.1 uncultured Candidatus Epulonipiscium sp. | reverse complement strand
TTCTTTAGCTATACCAATACCATCATCTTTTACACTTATAATTAAATCATTCCCTGTATCATGTAGATTGACCCATACATGGCCATTTTCTTTGCCATATTTAATGGCGTTAGAAATTAAGTTAAGCATAATGCGTTCAATAAAACAAAGATCAGTTTGAGTGAATTTATCTTCTACATTTGTGTCGAAGATAATTGTGATATCATTTTGCTCAATAAAAGAAGTAATGGACTGAGTAATATGCTCCACATAAGGGATAATATTACAAGGCTCTAAATTAGGCTTAAAATGATTAGCATCAAACTTTGTAATGTCTAGGACATCATTTAAGAGTTTCTGCAGGCGAAGACAATTTTGTTTGATAATATTATTATATACTAATACCTTATCATAATCTTTAGCCTGTGTGTACATCTCCTGGAGCTGGACTGCGCTATAGACAACATTGATTGGGGTCTTTATATCATGAGAAATATTTGCAAAACACTCTACCTTAAGTTTTTCTCTTTCTACATTATGTTCTAATTCTAACTTAATACGTTCCTGCTCATTGTGGTCAGAAAGATCATGGGCACATGAGAAAAAGTAGTGGGTATCTTGGAAAAAGGCAATACTAGATGAAACACGAACTTCCTTAACCGTACCATCCAAAGTTAAAACTCTTAGAGTATGGGTACTAAAATCTGTAGCACCTGCTAGTAGTTTAGTATAAAGTTTTTTGACCCTTGCCATAGAATCAGGATGAATAAACGTCAAGATAGATTCAGATAAAAGGTCTGCATCACCTGTAACACCCACTAAGCCGGCAAAAGCGTCATTAAAATATGAAATACTATCAGCAGTAAATATAACAAACGCATCAGGTGCAAAATCAAATAATTGCTTATAAAGGCTATCTTTAATAGATATTTCTTTTTGCAAGTTTTTAACCTCAAGGTTCTTAAACCCTAAAACCTTATTCATGAGTTCTGAGTTTTGATAGAAGAGGTTTTCCTTGTCTGATAAAGACCCTTGACTGGCTGTAGGTGCAATTATAAAGAATTGTTTTGTTATGAGAAATAATAAAAATACCAATACGATTGTTATAACAATACCCCCTCTAATAGAGTGGATAATATGTACTGGACATAGCAAATATATTAAAAAAAGTGTTGCATTTAAGATAAAGGTAGAAAAAGCAAAGGCCTTTGTGCTAGTGAAATTAAAAATATTCATACGTTCCCCCTTACGTAACTTAAACTGATTATTCAGAAACTACTAATTACTATAACATATTTATGGGAAAGGGTAAACAAATTAAAAAGATAACCAATTAATAATAGCCTGAATTTCAGAATCCCAGAAATGCCAATGATGGTCTCCAGGTCTTTCACTATAGGTAAAATCAAAAGGCAGCCCTTCTAAATGAGATTTAAATCTAAGATTATCCTCATACAAAAAATCCTCAGTTCCACAAGAGAGATATATCTTTGGTTTTAATTCTGATTTAGAGCACTTATTTGACAGTGAGAACAAATCATTAGGACCACTATGAAATTGGCTTAAATCCCCAAAGATATTATAAAATTCTTTTTGGCTATGAGCATTGTCTTCTTCTATAAACTTATTAGCAATAGAGCCTATATCAACAGCACCAGACATAGAAGCCGCTGCTGCAAAAGACTCAGGATTAGACAAGCCTATCTTGAGAGCCCCATATCCGCCCATTGAAAGACCAGCAATAAATCGGTCTTCTCTTTTTGGAGAAAGGGGAAAGAAAGACTCAACCATAGTTGGAAGTTCCTTACTAATAAAGGTGTAATAATCATAGCCATGTTTCATATCTGTGTAAAAACTTCGCCCTGCATCAGGCATAACAACTGCAATGTTTAAATCTCTCACATACCGTTCAATAGAGCTTCGCCTTGCCCAAACACTGTAGTTATCAGATAAACCATGAAGAAGATAAAGGGTTGGATATTTAAGCTTGTGACCACGATCAAATTTTCTCTCTTGAGTTTTAGAATCACCTGGTAATATAACGTTCACAGAAGTTTCGAAACCAAGTGTCTGGGAATAAAAATTACACTGTATAAATGCCATACCAAAATACCTCCTAATATAATATGAATGAATATACTAAGTATACTAAACAAGTTAGGGTTTTAAAAGCAAATAGCTTGAAAACCATTGACATATACCATAGAAACCGATATTATGATATTATACATATGAACAATCATTCATATGTATAATATAGGAAAGTTAGAAAAGAGGGGGATTATGGACAAAGATTATACAAAAAAGCTACAACTAGAAGGATTAGACTGTGCCAGCTGCGCCGATAAAATAGAAACACAAGTATCAGCCTTGCCACAGGTAAATCAGGCAATGATGAATTTTATGATGAAGACTTTAACAATTGAATTTAAAGAGGATGCCCATATAAATGAAAGTGTAGATGCAATCAAAGCTATTATTATAGGACTAGAACCTCACGTAAAGGTCATAGAAGAAAATAATGATGCCCATAGCCATGTTCATAACCATGGTGGGTTAGACCGGAATAAAACAATTATTAAATTATTTTTAGGTCTTATATTATTTATGATACCCACTATTATGACATTAGATCAAAGCCTGAGGGTGAGCCTATATGTCATGTCATATTTAATCATAGGATACGATATTGTGTGGCTAGCACTTAAAAACATATCAAGAAAACAAGTCTTTGATGAGAATTTTCTAATGTTTATTGCTACTATAGGGGCATTTGCTATAGGAGAGTACCCAGAAGGTGTAGCAGTTATGCTTTTTTATAAAGTAGGGGAGTTATTCCAGGACATAGCCGTTAACAAATCAAGGAACTCCATTAAGGCCCTAATGGATATAAGACCAGATTTTGCCCACCTTAAAGTAAAAAGAGATACCATTAGAGTATCACCTGAGGAGGTCCATATAGGGGACACCATACTTGTAAAACCAGGTGAGAAGGTACCTTTAGATGGGATTATTACCAAGGGAAGATCAGCGATGGATACATCAGCTTTAACAGGTGAGTCGTTGCCACGGGAAGTAGAAGTTGGAAGCGACGCTTTAAGTGGTTTTATTAATCAAACAGGCTTAATTGAAGTAAAAGTAACCAAGGAATTTGGAGAGTCTACTGTTAATAAAATACTTGAACTGGTTCAAAATGCAAGTAATAGAAAGGCAAAAGCAGAGAACTTTATTACTAAGTTTGCCCGTGTTTATACACCATTTGTTGTAGGGGCAGCAGCCTTAATAGCCATTGTTCCCCCTTTGATCATAAGCGGGGCAAGCTTTAGCCAGTATCTCTATAGGGCACTTGTCTTTTTAGTTATTTCTTGCCCCTGCGCCCTTGTTATCTCTATTCCACTTGGCTTTTTTGGAGGAATAGGAGCAGCTTCTAAAAATGGTATATTAATTAAAGGCAGCAACTATTTAGAAGCCCTAAATCATGTAGAAACTGTTGTATTTGATAAGACAGGAACCCTCACAAAAGGGAAGTTTAGTGTGACCCAGATAAAAGAAGATAATGGCTTTAGCCAAGAAGAAATGTTATACTACGCTGCTAGTGCGGAAGGGTATTCAAATCACCCCATTGCCATGTCTATTATAAAGGCCCACGGAAAAGATATGAGTAAAGCAGCCATCAAAGACTTAGAGGATATTCCAGGTCATGGTATCATTGC
>CAZLPH010000135.1:0-6795 GCA_964561345.1 uncultured Candidatus Epulonipiscium sp. | reverse complement strand
TAAATTAATAAATAATCGATGATTGAAAATAGTAACTTTGTAAATGTGTTACAGCGAGCCAGCGGTAGTGTAAGGTCTGGTACATAGACACAAGGTGAATGGTTTCATGAGATGCTAGGTGAAAGAGAGTATAAGTAGCCGATGCCGTGTCCTCACGTTATAGGGGGAAGATATCAAGTGGTTGACACTTCGTATCGGGTTAAAGTGAGTTTATATGCAGAGATTTGGGTGGCATAGCGAAATATATAGGTATTTCGTCCCAGTAAAGGGACGGAGTGCCTTTTTTTATGATCTAAGCACAAAACTAATTTGGGTGGTACCGCGGAAAAGAACACTTTTCGTCCCTTTGGGGATGGATTGTGTTCTTTTTTTGTATTCAAAAATTAGATTTAAAAATAAAGGAGATGAGTATTATGAGGCGAGTACCATATGTAAAAACAATCATAGGGGACACAGAAACACCGATTACCGTGTTTCAAAAATACGTCGGCGAAGAAATAGGTTTTTTACTAGAGAGTAAGAGCAAAGAGAAAAATAGGTTTTCATTTATAGGAGCAAGGCCAGAGAAAATTATACGAACAGACAACAAAGAGCATACGATAGAAACCCTAAAGCGGGACCTAGAAAATTATAACCTTGTTAATACGACCCACCTACCTTTTATGGGAGGGGTAGTTGGGATTATGGCTTATGAGCAGTCAGCGGATTTATTTTTTGTCACAGAATTCATTGCCTATGACCATGACTTTGGGAAAATTCTATTTGTTGCCATTGATACAGACGATCTAGAAGGAGAAAAAAGAGGAAAGACAAAACTAGAAGAAATGTATAAACGATTCCAAGAGCCTTTAGAGGCGGAAAAAAGTGGGGAGCCTGTAACGGGTGTGTGTAGGTCTAATATGGATAAGGAGCAGTTTATAGAAAAAGTAAACAAAGCCAAAGAATATATTGAAGCTGGCGAGATTTCTCAAGTTGTATTATCACAACGTTGGGTGGCAGAAAGTAATGCTAAGCCTTTTAGCCTATACAGGAATCTAAGGTCTCTTAATCCTTCCCCTTATTTATTTTATTTTAACTTTGGCGATTGCCAGGCTATTGGAAGCTCACCTGAGATGTTAGTTGAAATAAAAGATGGGAAAATATCCACTTGCCCGATTGCGGGAACCAGGAAACGTGGGATGAGCCAGGAAGATGATAATGCTTTGGCAAAGGAATTATTAGAAGATCCTAAAGAAGTAAAAGAGCACATGATGTTAGTAGAGTTGGCAAAAAAAGATATGGCACTTGTGGCTAATACGGAGACAATTAAGGTTAAAGATTACATGGAAGTACAAAAATTTTCCCATGTTATGCATATCACCTCTTTAGTTGAGGGTGAAAAAAGAAAAGAAATGGGGAGCTTGGAAGTTTTAAATTCTTTTTTTCCAGCTGGTACCTTGTCAGGGGCACCCAGAACAAGGGCCATGGAGGTTATCCGGGAATTAGAAGATGATAAAAGAGGATTTTACGGCGGGGCAGCTGGCTATATCGGATTTACTGGTGATATGGATATGTGCATTGCCATAAGGATGATGGTTGTCAAAGACCAAAAGATTTACATGCAGGCTGGGGCTGGCATTGTAGCAGACTCAGATCCTATAAGAGAATATGAGGAATCAGAAAATAAAATAAAGGCAGTCATAAATGCAGTTTATATGGAGAGTGATTAAAAATGAAAGAAATTATGGAGAAGGTTATTAAAAACGAAAATTTGTCAGAGGAAGAAATGATGGTTGTAATGGAAGCCTTAATGAATGGGAGATTATCAGAAGCTATGGGTGGGGCCTTCTTAACGGCTCTTAGGATGAAAGGGGAAACCATTAACGAAATCACTGGTGGTGCTAAGGTTATGCGGAGTAAAGCCGCACGGGTAGACTTAGGAGACCTCTATACCATTGATACTTGAGGAACTGGGGGTGACCGGACAGGGACATTTAACATTTCTACGGCAACGTCTTTTATATGTGCCGCTGCTGGCATTCACACAGCCAAACATGGTAACCGCTCTGTTTCTAGCAAGAGTGGTAGTGCAGATGTTTTAGAAGCCTTAGGGGTGAACATAGAACTCTCACCAAAGCAAGTAGAAAGCTGTATTAAAGACCACCATATTGGTTTTTTCTTTGCCCCTACCTTTCACCCAGCCATGAAGCATGCCGCGCCTATCCGTAAGGCTTTAGGTTACCCAACAATTTTTAATATGCTAGGGCCACTAACCAATCCAGCCCAGGTAAATGCCCAGATCATAGGGGTATATGATAAGGCTCTAGCCCCTGTATTTGCTAAAGTTCTAAAAAATCTAGGCACTAAGCATGCCCTTATTGTTCACGGCTTAGATGGCCTTGATGAGCTAACCACAACAACCAATACCCATATTGTAGAGCTTAAAGATGGGGAGATAAAAACCTATGAAATCGCTCCTAAGGACCTTGGCCTTAGCCTTAGCAAGCCAGAGGACCTGCTTGGGGGAGAATCAGAAGAAAACGCCCAGATTATTAGGGCTATATTTGATGGTGAATTAGGGCCTAAACGAGACATTGTTCTTTTAAATAGTGGGGCGGCTTTATATCTTGGAAGGAAAGCTGCCAGTATTAAAGAAGGGGTAGCCCTTGCGGCAAAACTTATAGACAATGGCACGGTTAAAGCTAAACTTGCCGCTTACACGGCCTGTACCCAAAAGCTAGGACGAGAAACTTTAGAAGAGAGGTGTATCTAATGAGTCTAGATATTTTAGAAAAAATTACAGCTAAGAAAAAAATAAGATTAGCTGAGATTATAAAAAATTATGAAGACAAGTATCCAGGGCTAAAGGCTAGCTTAGGGGAAGTGCCAACATCTGGCAAGTCTTTTTATGAGGCATTGGCTAAACCAGGCCTTTCAATCATTGGCGAAATAAAAAAGGCCTCGCCGTCAAAAGGGGTTATTCGGGAGGATTTTAACCCAGTAGAACTAGCCCTAGCTTATGAACATCATGTAGAAGCCATTTCTGTTTTAACGGAAGAAGACTTTTTCAAGGGCAGCCTAAATTATTTACATGATGTTGGTCAAAAGGTATCTTTACCGCTTTTATGCAAAGACTTTATTGTAGACCCGGTGCAAATTGCCATGGCAAGTAGCCTAGGGGCCAGTGCTATTTTGCTAATAGCAGGGATCTTAAGTAAAGCGGAGATTCAAGACTACTTGCACCATGCCAAGCACCTTGGAATGGATGCCTTAGTAGAAGTTCATACAGAAGCTGAACTTGAGAAAGTGCTCCAAACAGATGCAAGAATTATAGGGATTAATAATAGAAACCTAAAGGATTTTACAACAGACTTAAAGACAACCATTGCCCTTAGTAAAATGATTCCAAGTACCCACCTAGTGGTTAGTGAGAGTGGTATTTACACAGGAGAAGATATTAGCTTTATTTCTTCCCAGGCAAAAATTGACGCTGTTTTAGTTGGGGAGAGTTTTATGCGGACACCTGATATTTCAGTCCACGGAAGGGAGCTTAGAGATGGCTACAAGGGTTAAAATCAAAATCTGTGGCCTTAGGAGCCTAGAAGATATTGAGAAGATAAATGACTTAGACATAGACTATGTAGGCTTTGTCTTTGCGCCTAGTAAAAGGCAAGTGACACCGGAAAAGGCAAAAGAGCTAATGGAAAAACTAAATCCAGCAATAAAAACAGTAGGAGTTTTTGTGAATGAGGAAATAGGGACGGTTAATGAGATTGCGGCTTTATGTCAGCTAGATATTGTCCAGCTTCACGGGTCGGAAACCCCTAGGTACTGCACAAAAATAAGCAGACCTGTGTGGAAGGCCTTAGCCGTAGGTATAAAAAAGGATGTTCAAAGGCATAGTGCTTACCCAGATGTATCAGGCATATTATTAGATACCTTTATACCAGGGGTGCCAGGTGGGTCTGGGGAAACATTTGCCTGGGCGCTAGCTAAGGATATACCAAGGGATAGGATTATACTTGCTGGGGGACTGTCCCCAGCAAATGTTGGCCATGCCATTGACATTGTCAGGCCACAAGTTGTAGATGTAAGCTCAGGGGTCGAAACAGACGGGGTAAAAGACATAGATAAAATCAAACACTTTATAAGGAGCGTGAAGGAACATGGATAGAAAATTTGGCGAATTTGGCGGGCAGTATGTCCCTGAAACATTAATGAATCCACTTATAGAACTTGAAAAGGAATTTAAGGCGTATTGCAGTACGGATGCCTTTAAAACGGACTATATAAATTACTTAAAAGAGTACGTTGGCAGGCCATCTTTATTATACTATGCAAAAAGACTAACTGAAAAAGTCGGCGGGGCTAAGATTTACTTAAAACGTGAAGATTTAAACCATACAGGGGCCCACAAAATCAATAATGTTATGGGGCAAATCTTACTGGCAAAACACATGGGGAAAACCCGTGTTATAGCTGAAACGGGGGCAGGCCAGCACGGCGTAGCAACAGCCACTGTAGCAGCTCTTTTTGATATGGACTGCACCGTTTTTATGGGCGAGGAAGATATGGTAAGGCAAGAGTTAAACGTTTTTAGAATGGAAGTCCTAGGGGCTAAGGTTGTGGGGGTATCATCAGGAACCAGAACCCTTAAAGATGCCACGAATGAAGCCCTTAGGGAGTGGGTAAAGACGGCGGAAGATAGTTTCTATGTGGTTGGATCAGTTGTAGGGCCCCATCCCTACCCGACTATGGTAAGGGACTTTCAAAAAGTCATTGGGGAAGAGACCAAAAGGCAAATACTAGAAAAGGAAAACAGACTACCAGACTACCTCATTGCCTGTGTTGGCGGGGGAAGTAATGCCATGGGAATCTTCCATCCTTTTGTAGGAGATGAATCTGTTAAGATGATTGGTGTTGAAGCCGCAGGCCAGGGGATTGAGACCAAGATGCATGCAAGTGCAGTGGCTAAGGGGAAGGTTGGGGTTCTTCACGGTATGAAGACTTATTTACTACAAGACGAAGATGGGCAAATTAATCCAGCCCACTCCATATCAGCAGGCCTAGACTATCCTGGCATAGGACCAGAGCATGCTCATTTCCATCAGACAAAGCGTGTTGAGTATGTGTCTGTTACAGACAAGGAAGCCTTAGATGGCTTTCAGGAGCTTAGCGTAACAGAGGGGATTATTCCAGCCTTAGAGAGTTCCCATGCCATTGCCCACGCTTATAAAGTGGCTAAAGGCTTAGCTAAGGACCAAATTATAGTTGTTAACCTATCAGGGCGGGGAGATAAGGATATTCACACTGTAGCCCAATTATTAAAGGAGATGCCAAATGAATCGAATTAGTCAAAAAATGAAGCAACTTAAGGCTGAAAATAAAACGGCTTTAATTACCTATATTACAGCAGGAGATCCAACCATTGAAACAACCGAAGAATTAGTCTATGCAATGGAGCGGGGTGGGGCAGATATTATTGAATTTGGTATTCCTCACTCAGACCCAGTAGCAGATGGTCCAGTAATCCAAGACGCCGTCCAAAGGTCTTTAGGCAGTGGTACAAAGATCCGGGATGTTTTTGAATGTGTTAGACGAATTAGGCTAAATAGCCAGGTACCTCTTGGCTTTTTGGTTTACTATAACATGGTACATGCTTACGGGGTTCAGGCCTTTGTTAAGGCCTGCGCTGAGGTAGGGGTTGACGGACTGATTATACCAGACCTGCCCTTAGAAGAAAGGGATGAGATTTCGGTCTATCTTAAAGATGATAAAGTGGCCTTGATTCCTTTGGTTGCCCCAACGTCAAAATCTCGCATTAAGAAAGTTTGCAGCGGTGGGAGCGGCTTTGTCTACTGTGTGTCCTCTATGGGGGTAACAGGCCAGGAGAGTTCTTTTCATAAAGATATTAATGTCTTTTTAGAAACCGTAAGGGCAAGTACTGATTTGCCTATTGCCGTTGGCTTTGGCATTAGCAGCAAGGCTGATGTTGACCGCTTTAAGGGCAAGGTAGACGGGGTTATTATAGGGTCTGTTATTATAAAAGGGATTCATAAACATAAGGCAGATATTAGAGAAACAGAGAAGATAGTAGGCAGATTTTTAGCATAAAAAAGAAGGGGACCCCCTTCTTTTTTTATGCCTTATTTACTTCATTTCATTGGCATCTTCCATAACTTCTTTAAGGCCTTTAAATGATCCGAGCAGTGCAACAGCTTCTGATGGAATAATAAGCTTACTAGATTTTCCTTCTGCCATTTTCTCAAATGCTTCCATAGAGCGAATCGCAAGGACTTGGTCTGTTGGGTTACTCTCTTTAATGGCATTAAAGACGAACTTAATACCATCAGCCTTAGCAGCTTCAACTTGGCGAATGGCTTCAGCCTCACCTTCAGCCCTTAAAATTCGAGACTCTCTATCAGCTTCAGCTGCGCGAACAACTGATTCTTTCTGAGCTTCAGCCCCTAAAATAACAGCGGTTTTAGACCCTTCAGCCTCAAGAACTGCTGCTGCTTTAGACCCTTCAGCCCTAAGAATGGACTCTCGGCGGCCACGCTCAGCACGCATTTGTTTCTCCATTGCGTCCCTAATGTCTTTTGGCGGGATAATATTCTTAAGCTCGTCTAAGATAGCACGTAAACTTGTGTTAATAACATCACGAGATGTTAGGGTTTCGTCTAAATCTAAATCACCAATAATATTCCTTAAGGTTGTGGCAGCTAAGTTTTCAATAGCACTCATAGGATTGGCAATTTCAAAGATATAAGAAACAGGATCTGTGACTTTAAAATAAACAACTGTATCAATTTGCAT
>CAZLPH010000134.1:0-6844 GCA_964561345.1 uncultured Candidatus Epulonipiscium sp. | reverse complement strand
CTGCTTTGGTTACTTGAGGAAGCGGATTCTAGTATTAAAAATAGTAAATAGGTAATAAGATCAAATAACCCCCTAAAGTGTGATGGATTAATATGACGCTTTTAGGGGGTTATTATTATCTCAACAAGGAGGTGTTTAATAAGGTGATGATACGATTTGTCATTCCCCTGTTAATTTTTATTATCAATATAATTTTTGTGGCCTTAAATTTCCAGCATTCTGTTTTTAATATCAGTTTATTTATGGTATTTTATGCCTTTAATTCTACCTTGCATCTATTCCTTCATGAGCTTGGACATTTTGTGGGCGGGAAAATAAGTTCTTATAGACTTGTTTTTTTGAAAATAGGGCCGGTTTTTATAAGACGGGATAATGGTGGTAAATGGTCAATAAAAGGGGTTAAAGGCTTTGGTGGGCAGTGTGTTATGTCCCCGGCAAAGGGTAGGAAGCAGCCTTATGTCTTATATAATTTGGCTGGTGTTATTTTGAATTTAATTTTTCTAACAGGAGGCGCCTATGGCTATTTTTCTTCTGAGGGCCTATGGCAACTCTTTTATCAGCAGATGATTTTTACAGGCTTATCTAAAGTTCTATTAAATAGTATCCCTATTTTATATAATGGCGTGCCTAATGATGGCTATATTTTAAGGTTATTACATAAAAGTCAGAAAGCTAAAGAAGATTATTTCATTTACTTAGACTTGTTTAATGCCTATTATTATGATGAGACTATTGTTGCGGAAGATTATTCTTATGACCGGGAAATAGAGGGGGATAATGATAGTTTAATATTCTATAATGAAACTAATAGAATATTAGATTCTCTAGGTCTAATAAAAGAACAGAAAGGAGTTAGCTAGGAAGCTAAGGGTGGTTGGATTAAGGCACATTGCCCGGTAATGAAATAGAATGTGGCAAAATATGATATATATCAACAACGAGTGTGGGGGAGTGGGTTGAAAGTGTGTAAAAAGTCACATACAAATGAATGATTTTAAGGGATAATATATAATTTTAACACTAATATAAAATTAGACTACTTATAATAACTCCAACAGATACCATATAATGTCTATAGAATGTAATAACAAATTCTCTGTAGACATATAGGGGATACATCAAAGATTCTGAATGGAGGAGTTTATGAAACAATCTAAAAGAGTAAAAAGGGTTTTGGGGCGAAAAGCACTGGGTTTGCTAATGTCGGTTGTAATGATTGTAGGGGTGACATTATTACCTGTTTCTGGGGGGGACCAAGTGGTACAAGCAGCCCAAGCATCAATTACATCAATGGCCTATTATTCCCCGGCAGATGGTCCTGTACTGACTAGTTCCGGTGTTGGGTCAGAAACATATGGATTTGTAATGCCTGTTTTTAACGAAGGAGCTGTTAAATGGAAGGATATATCAAGTGATTTGACAGTAAATGTTAAAGTGAATGGAAACTGGGTAAATATTGATGACGAGGCAAGCTTTATTTACAATGTGAACTGGGGACATTGGGATGATAGTGGATTTAACGGCTACTGGTTTACTGTGGAGGAGACAACACAGATACAGTTGGTTTCAAAAGCTAATAATGTTACTCTTGACTATACTTTTGTCTTTACTAATATTGAGGAAGACATTATTACATCAATGGCTGTGACACAAGGACCAGAATTAACAGCACCAGTAACAGGAAGCATAGGATTTACCTATCCAATATTTAATGGGGATACATCTATTCCATATGATGCTGTTGCAAAGGATTTAAAAGTTTATGTAAAAAACGTAGGAAGTAATGATTGGATTGATATTGATAACAATGCAGCAAGTGGCTGGATTTATGACCAGAATTTTGGTCAATTTAGAGATGGTGGGGGTGGTTACTGGTTTACCATAGATGAGTCAATTAATGTGAAGTTAGAGTCAATTTCCTCACAGGTATCTATCGTATATACTTTAAATTATAATACACCAGTAAGAAACACTAACGTAATAACAGCAAATGGTGCGACAAGTCTTACAGCAGACGAGTCTGGTGCAATTGGAATTGCATTACCCAATATCGATGGGAGTGCTGCAGTAGTTTCTGAACTTGATAATTTTGTATATGAAATCAAAGTAAATAACGAATGGGTTGAACTTGCAGATTATAGTAAAAGTACATTTAGCTATTCTGGAAATGGTTATAACAAACTATCAGATAAGAACCAGTGGGGCTATTGGGTTGATTATGTATATGGTCTATGGTTTCAACCGATTCAAATTGATATGGCGCTTCGTATAGGCTATCCTATAGATGGTGTAAAAGGAGGCAGTATCGGTGATAACTATGTCAATTATAATTTCATTGGTAACCCAGATGTGGTGCGTCCTGATGTTTCAGATCTTGGGAATATTGAAATTGGCACTTCAAATAATAGTGCAATTGCTGGCCAACGACTTGTGTGGAGCGATGAATTTGAGGGTAATAGCTTAGATACAAGTAAATGGAATTACGAAACCGGTTATTATTTGAACGATGATCCTGGAACTTGGGGTTGGGGGAATAATGAGCTACAACACTATACAGATAGTAGCAAGAATGTGTATGTTCAAGATGGTAAATTAAATCTTACAGCATACCCAGAACGCAAAACATTTCCACAAGATCCGAATCGTTATGCGGAATATTCATCGGGAAAGGTCACGAGTAAAGATAAATATGCAGTAAAGTACGGAAGAATTGATTTTAGTGCAAAACTTCCAACTGGTAATGGTATGTGGCCGGCACTTTGGTTACTCCCAAATGACGACACTTATGGAACTTGGGCAGCATCGGGTGAAATTGATGTTATGGAAGCAAGAGGACGTTTACCAGGGGCAAGCAGTGCAGCTCTCCACTTTGGCGGACAATGGCCAGCAAATACTTATATTGGGTCAGATTATGCCTTTCCATCTGGAGAATCAATAGACAGTGATTTTCATGTGTATAGTATCGTTTGGGAAGAGGACAATATGAAGTGGTATGTAGATGGTCACTGTTTCTTTAAGGCAACAAATGAGCAGTGGTACTCAGCAGCGGATTCGCAGAATAAAAATGCACCATTTGATAAAGAGTTTTACCTCATTATGAATCTTGCAGCAGGCGGGTGGTTTGATGGTGGTATTGTGCCAGAACTGGCTGATTTTCCAGCGACAATGCAAGTAGATTATGTACGTGTATATAAAGCTGATGGTGATGTGGAGCCAGATAAAGTGCTAGTAACTGGAATGGTACTAGATCAATCAGAAGTAATATTAAATTCTGTGGGGCAGACAACTATGCTTTCTAAGACCATAACGCCTAGTAATGCATCAAACAAGAATGTGACATGGACATCCAGTAATCCCCAAGTGGCTACCGTAAGTGGTGGGCAAATTACAGCTATTGCAAATGGAACAGCGACTATTACTGCTATATCACAAGATGGTGGCTATAGCTCTTCTTGCACCGTAACGGTTAATATTACTGATGGTGGGCAAGAGAGTATCATAGTAGGAGATGATATTCGTGGTTTAGTAAAAACAGGTGATACGGTAACATTTTATGTGAATGAAGCTAGCTTTGCAGATGTTCACTATAAGATTAATGATGGCGGACAGCAAAATGTAGGCATGGCTTCAAATGGAAGTGGAGACTATAGCTACGTGATAAATAATCTTGAAAAATTAGATAAGATTGTTTACTCATTTACTTATAATCCGGGAGCAGGGGCTCTTGATACTGAAACCTTTACCTACATTCATGGTGTAACTCAAGGACCACCAGTAGGTGAGGGGGGTAATCCTGGCGATGGTTCTGATACATCACAAGAGCATATAAACCTTGCTCTTGGAAAAACCGTAATGGTATCTGGAACAGAGGATGAGACGGTATCAGAAAAGAACCTGACAGATGGAAACACACAAACGAGATGGTCATCTAACTTTTCGGATGATGCCTGGTTTGCTGTTGATTTGGGAGATGTCTACAGTGTTAATCACATGATTTTGAATTGGGAAGGGGCCTACGGAAAACAATATGAGATTCTTATTTCAGAAGATGGCATAAATTATACCAGTGTTACAAAGGTTATAAATGGAATGGGTCAAATTGAGACAGTTAACCTTGATGAAGTGAGTGCTAGATATGTGAAATTTCAAGGTATTGAAAGAGCTTTACCATACGGGTATTCTTTGTATGAAATAGAGGTATATGGCCTAGCAAAATAAAATTAGTTAGAAAGTTAGCACCCACAATTAATACTGTGGGTGCCTTTTTTATTGGTAGCAAGTAGTGTGTATAGGTAATTAATCCAATGAAACTATACAATATCAAAAATAAACACACAAAAAATGTACGATTCATAACAAAAAACGGTCAAGTTATCTAAAAGCACTTGTGGGGATTATTATTGTACAGTAATATAAAACTATTATAACTTATTAATTGACTAAATTTCCTGTATTTATTATTACGCAGATTAAATAAAAGTTGACTAAGGAGGCAATTAAAATGATAGGATCTATGTGTAACTTAAATATATGTAATTTAAATAAAATTTTATAAGGGGTGTAGGGGATTGAAAAATAAAAAAGATATTTTTCTAAGAAGGTTTTTGGCTTATTGTTTAATTGTTATTAGTATTGTATTTAGCTCACCGATAGTTGATTTTAATTTAGGTGGAGCATCGACAGTTTATGCTGCGGAGTATTCCACCCTTGCGGGGAAGACTGAAGATGGGGTTATGTTGCATGCATACATGTGGCCGTTTAATGACATAAAAAATGCTTTACCTCAAATTGCAGAGGCGGGATATAATTCTATTCAAGTATCCCCAGTGCAAGGAACTAAGAGTCAAGGTCAATGGTGGCTCTTGTATCAACCGACAAATTTCCGTATAGGAAATGCTCAGCTAGGTGACTATAATGATTTTAAAAATCTTTGTGATGAAGCAAAAAAATATAATATTAAAATTATCGTAGACGCAGTTTTAAACCACGTAGCAGAAGGGAATGCGCCTGGTCAGTGGTCAGATAAAGTAGATGCTTCTCTTAAAAGAAGTGAACTTTATCATAATCAAGGAACCATAACAAATTACGGAGACAGATATCAAGTAACGCAACAAATGCTTGGTGGCCTTCCAGATCTAGCAACTCAAAGAAGAGATGTTCAAGATATGCATATTACATTTTTAAATGATTGTATTGATGCAGGAGCAGGTGGATTTAGATTTGATGCTGCGAAACACATAGAAACTAACAAATATGAAGATGCAGGCAAGTCATGGGCAGGAAACTATTGGGATGTGGTACTTGGCAGTCTAAAAAATAAAGATGATTTATACCTTGTGGGAGAAGTTTTGCCAGATAGTGGAGATAACTATCAAGCATACTTAACTTATTTTGATATTACTGCTCATGGATATGGTAGTTCTTTGAGAAATGCAGTTGTATCTAAAAATTTAACTGGACTTGCTAATATTAATCATGGGAATGCTACACTACCGGCAGATAAGTCTTTTGTCTATGTCGAAAACCATGATGATTATGAGCATAATGCTTCTAGAAATTTAGGGCAATGGGAAAGAAAAATGGCTTCTGCTATTGCAACATCTAGAGCGAAAGTAACACCTAGGTTTTTAGCTAGGCCAGGTGAAGAACTTTGGAAAGATGGAGATTTAGCAGCGGTAAATCATTTCCGAAATGCCATGGTTGGGAAAGACGAGTATCTCAGGTGGCCAAGAAAAGAAACCATGATTATTGAACGTGGAGACGCAGGAATGGTTATTGTTAACGTAGGTGGTGATACCTATATCGATTCTCCAACAAGACTGGTAAATGGAAGCTATTCCAATAAGGCTAGTGGCAATGCTACACTGGAAGTATCTAATGGAAAAATCAGGGGTAACGTACCAGGCGGTAAGATTGTCGTTTTATATAATACAGATGGTGGAAATGACGGAGAAGTTGTCGTTCCAACGGAAACTGTTGCAGTTAACCCGGATACGCCAATCATAGGTGATCAATTTACAATAACATATAATGCGACAAATCGTCCATTACAAGGTGCTTCTACCGTAAAAGTTCACTGGGGATATGATGGCTTTAAGGGGGTTACAACCTCTAATATGACCTCAAAAGGGAATGATGCATGGGAAATAAATCTTACAGTTCCGCAAGCAGCACAAGATAAGATAGATTTTGTCTTTAATGATGGAACTAAGTGGGATAACAACAATACTAAAGACTGGTCTATTCCAGTAGAAGGTAAAGTTAATCCTGACCCTATACCAACAGAAACATTAACTTATGATATAGAAGGAAATAACATTATCATCACATATTATGCGGCTAACCGCTCATTGGAGCAATCTTCTATGGTTAAGTCTCATTGGGGATATGATAACTGGAAGGATGTTCAATCCACTGATATGATATCAAAGGGAAATAATATATGGCAAGTGACCTTGCAAAAACCAGCTAGTGTTCAATCAACAATAGATATTGTCTTTAATGATGGAAGCAAGTGGGATAATAATCAAAACAATGATTGGCATATTAGTTTGGAATAGGTTTAAAAGGAGTGCCATCAGATGAGATAACTCATTCGGTGGCCTCCTTTTGAATTTTCTAATATGGAAAACCTATGCAAGTAAAGAGTTAATATAGTATAGTGGTAGTTATAGGGAATGGATTGTAAGCTAATGGGTAGTGTTCTAGATTACCTAGGCGCAATAATAGGCCGGAAAAATATAAAATAACTAATACAAGAATCGAAATAATGAAATTTTAGAAGGAGGCTTTACAAATAAAACACCCTTGACCTTAGAAACCCTAAAAGTAGCTGTAGGTCTTA
>CAZLPH010000133.1:0-6848 GCA_964561345.1 uncultured Candidatus Epulonipiscium sp. | reverse complement strand
GATCAGCTCTTGGGACACAACAAATGCCACCCAATCAGGTTTTGATTGGGCTTGCCTTGTTTTTAACATTATTTGTTATGGCACCCACCTTTGAAGTTGTAAATAATGATGCAATTGTACCTTATTCAGCTTCTGAGATTTCTCAAGAAGTAGCATTAGAGCGTGGGATGTACCCTATCAAAGAGTTTATGTTAAGACAAACAAGAGATGTGGATTTAAAATTATTTGCAGATATTGCAAAAATGCCGGCTATAGAGGAGGGGCTAGATATTGTGGATCAAGTTCCAGTTACAATTCTAATACCAGCATTTATTATTACTGAAATACGGGCTGGTTTTATGATTGGTTTCTTAATATTTATTCCTTTTATTGTAATAGATATGGTTGTTGCATCAACCCTTATGTCTATGGGAATGATGATGCTTCCACCGGCAATGATTGCCTTACCGTTTAAAATACTGCTATTTATATTAGTAGATGGATGGAACTTAGTAATTGGTCAATTAACACAAACGTTTAAGTAGTAAGGAGTAAACAATGGAAGAAATAGTAATAGATGTTATGCGTACTGCGATTTTAATGATTATTAAAGTTTCCTCTCCAATGTTAATAGTAGCCTTAGTAGTAGGATTAATCGTAAGTGTTTTTCAAACCACCACATCGATTCAAGAACAAACCCTTTCATTTGCACCTAAAATAGTCGCTATTTTTTTGGCAATGATTGTTTTTGGCCCATGGATGATGAGTACCCTAGTTGGCTTTATTAATGAGCTATACCGTAGCTTTAATTTATTCTTACGATAAACAAGAGAAAAAAGATATAGGAGAATACAATATGGATGCAATCGTTGACTTTTATACACAAATTGATATCTTTCTCCTGGTTTTTACTCGAATAATAGCCTTATTAATGGTGGTACCAGTGTTTTCAGATAAACAGGTGCCAGAAATAGCAAAAACAGGCTTGGCCCTTATTATTTCAATCATTATTTTGTATTCTAATCCTGTTATGGAAATTAACTATAATGCAAGTATTGTCGCTTACGGTTTTTTAATACTTAGAGAAGTTATAGTGGGTTTAATTATTGGTTTTACAGTGTATATGATGTTTCAAGTTTTCTTTTTTGTTGGTCATTTGATTAGTATGGCATCAGGGCTATCAATGAGTAATATGCTTGACCCTACTATAGGCCAGCAAGTCCCAGTTCTAGGAATGCTATACCATCATGTCGCAACAGCATTATTTCTAGTAACCAATGGCCACCATGTAATATTTAGAGGGCTTGTTCATAGCTATTTACTAATACCCATTGGAGAGGGACAGGTGAATGCGGGGATTATTGATCAAATAATTACAATGATAAACAGTTATTTTGTTATTTCTCTTAAAATAGCAGCACCTATAATGGTTACCATGTTTATCTTGGACTTTGCTTTAGGGATACTTGCTAGAACAGCCCCCCAAATGAATATGTTTGTCATAGGATTTCCCATTAAAATAATGGTTTCAATGGTTATGATTTTAACAGCCACAATTTTGATGAGCACAGCATATAGATATGTATTTGACCAAATTGAGATTAATTTACTAGCCGTCATACAAGGAATGAGGAAATGAAAACAGAAGAAAATATAAAACTGATTTTAAACTTGCAGTTTTTTTCCGCTGAAGATGAAGGCAGAACAGAAACAGCGAGTTCAAAAAAGCGAGATGACTCTAGAAAAAAAGGTCAAGTAGCCAAGAGCCAGGAAATAAACACGGCATTTTTATTTTTTGCAGCATTTGCAGGGTTAAAAATGTTCGGTCCCTATATGAAGCGTTCCATAGAGCAAATTTTTACCCAGTCTTTTTTAAAGATTTCATCTGCAGAAACATTTTTTGAACCTAAGTATATGGGCTACTATATAGCCAATATATTTTTGTCAATTATTATGATTGTTGGACCTGTATTGGTCATGATTTTATTTGCTGGAATTATAGCTAGTTTACTTCAAGTAGGTTGGAAGCCATCATTAGAACCCATGACACCAAAGTTTAATAAGTTAAACCCTCTGTCAGGATTTAAGAGAATGTTTTCATCCCAAAGCTTAATGGAGCTTGTAAAGGCTGTTTTTAAAATAGCAGTGCTTGGCTTTGTAATCTATGGAAGAATTCAAACTGAGATTCCCACATTTTTAATGCTAATTGATATGTCATTGATACAGATTATAAACTATGTAGGGGACCTTGTTATATCCATAGGCCTAAGAATAGCAATGCTCTTTACCTTTATGGCGGTTGCAGACTTTGCCTACCAAAGATATAAGTTTGAAGATAGTATTAAGATGACAAAACAAGAAGTGAAAGATGAACATAAGCAATCAGACGGTGACCCTCAAATTAAAGGGAAAATCAAACAAAAAATGAGAGAAATGTCCATGAAAAGAATGATGCAATCAATTCCAGAAGCTGATGTTATCATTACAAACCCAACACATTATGCCATTGCTATCAAATATAGTCCAGAAAAAGGGACAGCACCTATTGTTACAGCTAAAGGGGCCGATTTTATAGCACAAAAAATAAGAGAAAAAGCGGCTGAATATGAGATCGAAATAGTTGAGAATAAGCCCTTAGCTAGAACCTTATATGCCGTGGTTGAAATAGGCGATGAAATACCGCCTGACTTATATAAAACAGTGGCAGAAATATTAGCATTTATATATAATTTGAAAAATACATAAAATATAAGGAAGAGGAGGGACTATTTTGAAGGTGAAATCAGGGGATATCATATTAGCTGGATTTGTTATTTCAATATTGTTTTTAATTATCATACCGATACCTGACTTTTTACTAAGTTTGTTTATCATTATCAACATTACAATTGCTATCATTTTACTGATGAACGCTTTGTTTGCAAAAGAGCCCCTAGATATGTCATTGTTCCCCACAATTCTCCTTATAACGACCTTGTTTAGATTGGCGATCAATATATCATCTACTAGACTTATCTTAACTAACGGGGATGCAGGGGCTGTTGTAGATGCCTTTGGACAGTTCGTAGCTGGAGGTAACGTTGTTATTGGTGGTGTTGTATTTGTTATTATTGTAATCGTTAACTTTATGGTTATTACAAAGGGATCTGAGAGAGTATCAGAGGTATCAGCTAGATTTACCCTTGATGCAATGCCAGGTAAACAAATGGCTATTGATGCAGACCTCAATGCAGGTTTTATCGATGAGCTAACAGCTAGGGAAAGACGTAAAAAGATACAAGATGAATCTAGTTTTTTTGGTGCCATGGATGGTGCTTCTAAATTTGTTAAAAATGATGCAGTTGCAGGAATCCTTATCACTTTTATTAATGTTATTGGTGGTATTGTGATTGGAACAGTAATGGGTGAGATGGAAATATTAGAAGCCATGCAAAAGTACACACTTCTCACCATAGGTGATGGACTTGTGAGTCAGGTACCAGCGCTTCTAATCTCTACAGCCACAGGTATACTGGTAACAAAAACAGCAAGTGAAATAGAGCTTAGTACAATGTTGTTTGACCAATTGGCAAGTGCACCTTATATACTATACATAACAGCCTTTGTTTTACTTATACTTGGCTTTACACCAATAGGATTATCAGTAACAGTTCCGATTGCGGCTTTATTAGTCATAATAGGATATCTTGTTGGAAAACAATTAAAGCTTGCTGATATAGATGAGTCTATAGATGAAGAAGATGTGGAGGCTGATGAGATACGAAAGCCGGAGAATGTTATTCACCTTTTAAATGTAGACCCTATTGAACTTGAGTTTGGCTATGGTGTCATTCCCCTTGCAGATGTTAATCAGGGTGGAGACCTTCTAGATAGGGTTGTTATGATTCGTAGGCAGATAGCCCTAGAGCTTGGGTCAGTTGTGCCGATCATAAGGCTTAGGGATAATATACAACTTAATCCAAATGAGTATGTTGTAAAGATTAAAGGGGTGGAAGTAGCAAAGGGTGAAATATTATTTGACCATTATATGGCCATGAACCCAGGCTACGTTGAAGAAGAAATAGACGGTATAGAAACAACTGAACCAGCCTTTGGTCTCCCGGCCCTATGGATTACAGCCACTCAAAGAGAAACGGCAGAGGTCAAAGGATACACAGTTGTTGATACACCTTCGATTATAGCAACACATTTAACAGAAATTATTAAAAAGCACTTATACGAGTTACTAAGTAGGCAAGATGTACAAGTCCTTATTAATAATGTAAAAGAAACTCACCCGGTTTTAATTGATGAATTAACACCCAAACTATTATCTGTCGGTGAGATTCAAAAGGTTTTAGCAAATCTTTTAAAAGAGAATGTTTCTATAAGAGATTTAGTGACCATATTTGAATCTTTAGCAGATTATGGGGGGAGTGTAAGAGATGTGGATATACTGACGGAATATGCCAGGCAAGCACTTGCAAGATCCATATCACAAAAAGTGCTGGACAATTCACCAAATCAAGTCATTACCTTAGACCCAGCTATAGAGCAACAAATTATGGATAGTGTACAACAAACAGAACAAGGGGCCTATGTTGCCTTAGATCCTCAAATAACCCAGCAGGTCTTAGATAGTCTGCAGCAAGAATTAACAAGATTAACATCAATAGGGTTACAACCAATCATACTAACGTCACCCATAGTAAGAATATACTTTAGACATTTGACAGAACAATACTTGCCTAATCTTACTATACTCTCGTATAATGAAATAGACCCTAGTGTAGAAATACAATCTATAGGGATGGTGAGTATTTAATGAAAATAAAAAGATTTCAAGGTAAAAGCGAACAAGAAATAATAGAACAAATTAAAGAAGATCTTGGTCCATCGGCTATTATATTAAACATAAAGACAATTAAAGGGAATTGGCTGTCAAAAATATTAAAAAAAGACAAAATAGAAATTACAGCAGCCATAGATGAAGAAGTACCACAGCCAATATCTGAAACTAAAAATCAAAATTTCCAAGGGGCAGAGTTAAGCTTAGAAGATCTGAAAGTAAAAATGAGTAATATGGAACAACTTTTAACAACAGCTACTCAAAGAATGGACGATTTATACAACAAACCAAAAGAAAAAGCAGAAACACCTGTTGAGGCACAAGCAGGTAAATGTGATACAGAAAATATTATTTATGAGCACTTACTAAAACAAGAAGTTGAAGAAGAAGTCGCAAGGGTTCTTCTGAGAGAGACTGATGATTTAGGAGAAAATCCTGAAATACAGGATGTGATTAGAATTGTCTACAATAATATCTGCAAAATGATAGGAGCTCCTAGTCTTATAGGAGGGAAAGATAAGAGTGATACAGAACCAAAAATAATTTTTTTTATAGGGCCTACAGGTGTAGGGAAAACAACTAGTATTGCAAAACTAACAGCAGAATTTAGCCTAAGAAAGAATAAGAAGGTTGGGCTAATTACTGCAGATACCTATAGAATAGCAGCCATTGAACAATTAAGAACTTATGCTGAGATTCTGTCAGTTCCACTTAAAGTGGTTTATTCACCAGAAGAGTTACAAGTTGGAATAGAGGCCTTTGATGACAAAGATTTTATTTTTATAGATACGGCAGGAAGATCTCATAAAAATGAGGAACACTTAGAAGAACTAGAAGATATGTTAAAGATGTTCCCGCAAAAGAAAGTGTATCTTGTTTTAAGTGCAACCACCAAATTTACAGACATAATAAGCATTGTGAAAAGATACACTAAACTTTGTCATGATTATTCAATTCTAATGACAAAAACAGATGAAACTGCATCAGCAGGAACCATTGTAAATTTAAAATATTTTACACAGAGGTCATTATCATATGTCTCTTTTGGACAAAATGTCCCAGATGATATTGAGGAAATAAATGGTCCTAAATATGCTAAAATATTACTAGGGAGTTTAAGCGATGAATGATCAGGCGGCCCAACTCAGACAAATTATCAAAAAGCAACCCCAAAGCAAAAGCGATGGTGGCTTATCAGCCAGAATTATAACTGTAACAAGTGGTAAAGGGGGGGTAGGTAAGTCTAACACAGTTGTTAACATAGCACTTTCTTTAAAAAAATTAGGAAAAAAGGTTGTTATTCTTGATGCCGACTTAGGTTTAGCTAACATAGAAGTATTATTAGGTGTTATCCCGCGTTATAACTTATCCCATATTTTAAATGGGGAAAAGACCATTCATGATGTTATTGAAGAAAATCCAGACGGTGTTAAGTTTATTTCAGGGGGTTCAGGAATTAATGAGCTCATGTTTTTAACAAAAGACCAAATAACACAATTTGCAAATAATATTTCAGAGTTGGAGAAATCAGCTGATTTTATACTGATTGATACAAGTGCTGGTATTACAGATGCAGTTCTTAGCTTTTGCCGTTTGGCCCATGAAATTGTATTTATTACAACACCGGAACCCACATCTATTACAGATGCATACGCACTTATTAAGACTTTTAAATCAAATAGTGGTGCAGAGTTACCCCAGATAAAAATACTTGTTAATAAAACTGAAACGAGTACTGAAGCCAAACAAGTATTTGCTAAATTATCAAGTGTGTGTAAACACTTTCTCGAAATGGACATTGAGTACTTAGGATATGTTTTGTTTGATTACAATGTTATGAAGGCAGCAAAACTTCAAGAACCAATTTGTCAGTGCTTTCCTAGAAGCGATGCCAGTAATGCCTATAAAACAATTGCAAAAACACTTATAAAGGAAACACCAGGAGAAACAAATCTACCAGAAAAAAACAGTTTGTTTAAACAAGTCCTAAATATGTTTTCAAAACGTTAATATATGGTAAGATATAATATATGATAGGAGT
>CAZLPH010000132.1:0-6875 GCA_964561345.1 uncultured Candidatus Epulonipiscium sp. | reverse complement strand
ATAATGATTTTTTTACTAATTCTACTGACATATGAATATCCCTCCTCTAGGCGTTATACGTCTATATAAATATATGAATACCTATTTACATATAGAACATATATATTCCTCTTGAGGATAATTTATGACTTATAAATTCCACTGCAAAACATAAGGCCTCTCAGAGCCTCTCGTAACCTCTAATACTTTCTCCTTTACTTCCTCTCTTAAAACAACTGGCCCACCCCGCCTACATTTGCCTTGGGTTTCATAGCCACCTAATCCTTTAATACCTGTTATTGTATATCTTAAGACTTCTTCAATTTCTAAAACCTGATGAAATGGGTAATATGCAATACGCTCTACAATAAATACAGGGTCAAGGGCATGAATAAGGACCCGACTGGGAGAGGCCGCAAAATCAGCTCCTGCTTCAAGTAAAGCTTCAAAATCCGATTGACATGCACCAGCAAATATAACCAAATCTCCTGGACTAGGCCTGACTATCCTAGCCTGAATCACTGTTTCAATATAATATTTTGAGTTTTTATACTCATTTATGTCATGTATATCCTTATAATTCTTATTTAAAGAATCATGGCCTGTTATAACTAAAATTGATGGGTTATGCTTTTCTATTAAAGCCTTAATTCGTCTTGGCTGGTCTTGCTCAGGGATGTGTTTTCCGATTGCCTCTATCCCTAGTTTTTCATAATAACCCATACACAGTTCTAAATAGAAAGCATCACCATCTAAGTGAAGAACTGTTCCCGGTTTTTCAAACATCAGTATCTTGTTTTTTGCATATTCTTGTCGTTTGACAAGTATTGTTTTAACATTATTCTCTGCACTAAGCATTGTTGAATCTTCTCTTTCTGTATAACGCATGCCTTCTGATCTTTCTAAGTCCTCCAGAGGTGCATCAGCAGCTATACGAAATGAAACACCTATTAATGCTGCCACATTATCCGGTAATATCTTTACAATGCGAAATAATATATCTTTACCATAAGATTTCCTAACAACATAATCACCTATTTTAAACATGGTAACACCACCTTCTGATAATGCATTTTATTCCTAATTTTCCAAGGTGTTACTGTTCTTCTTGTAATGTATATAAAAACCCTTTTTGGGCATTACTAGCATCAATAATAATTGTGCTATAAAGAGGAGAATATCCTTCTTTTTCAATTGTTATGCTATACTCCCCTGGCTTTAATCCTGTTAGTGTTGGGGTTGTACCCTTATTAACACCATTTAAAAACACCTGGGCACCTGTTGGATCAGTCTCTATAACAATTTGAACTGTTTTAATCTCTTCCACAGGTTTCTCTTCCTCACTAGTTTTTTGGGGTTCTTTATCTGATTTTTCATCAGCTGGTTTTTCCTGATTCAGTTTTTCCCCTTCTAATTCAGGTTTTACCTCTTCTTTGGCTTCTAAAGATATATTAATCTGACGGTCCCCCTCTTCTAGCTGTATATCCATCTCAAATGTTTTGAAGCCTTCTGAAATAATTTTTAGGGTGTGTGTTCCCGGTTGAAGCATTATAGCCTCATCTTTTTTATAGGTTCTGTTACTTATTACCGCCTCATAGTCTGTTTCTGTGTTTACCACTCTAATTTTTAAGTTAGCCACAGCCTCTTCTACTCCTTTTAGGTCTAGTTCTTGTATTTCATTAGCAGATATCCTTACTTGTTTTACAAAAGGCTGATACCCTTCCATACGAATGACTATTTTATTCTCCCCACTTGGCAATGCAATACTTTCTCCTATTTCCCCAAGTCTATAGATTGTATTATTCCCTACTTCCAAGCTACCTTTCCTAGTAGGTATATTGGATAGTTTTAAATACCCTGCAGATTGAACCACTTGAATTGACCACACTGTATTATCAATTCCTTTAACCACAAGTGTATCTAAGGAATTAATATCTTCAAGTTCCATAACCTTCAAATCACTATTGGTAATAATAATATCCTTGCTATAATCATATTTGCTATTTCCTATTTGGATTGTTTGATTGTTAGTATTAATATCTATTTGCGAAACCCCTGTTTTGGTCCAAGACTTAGCACTTTTTTGTATTGTTAGGATTGTCTTTTTCTTGCTTTCATAAGTAACTTCTACAATATCTCCAAGCTCAATTTCTTGTATGCTCATTGGCTTACCATAGCTATCTGTAATTTGACTTTTATCTTTTATATACATCACAAGATATTCTTTATCTTTTATATCCCAAATTTTTATATTTGTTTTTTTGATTCCAATCTCATGAACCACACCCTTAAGTTCTTTGCTATCAACATCTTCTTCCTTTTTATTTTCTATAACAGGTGCTAAATGTTCTGGAACTATCTCTGCTTTTTTAGGACCAAAGAGTTTAATCATATATAGCATGATAATCATCATAATACTAAGGCCTAATATACCTGTAATAATCATAGTTTGCATAAATTGTTTTTGGCTTGACTTCTTTTTTTGTCTCTTCATTTCACTCACCTTTACTTAGCTCATCCTTATCTTAAGTAAAACATTATAAAGTCCCCTAAAAGAGGACTTTAAATGCTTATCACCATTTTATAACTTGCCTTGCACAGTCCACATATTCATTTTTGTATTCTAATATTTTTTCTAACTTACGGTAATACATATGATAGTTCCATCTTCTCTTTGAATGGTAATACTGATTACATAACTTAGCAAATTGCTCTGGAAATATAATCATCCCTTTCATTATATGCCACTCTTCTTGTGACAATGGGATAAGCTTATTATACGCCTCTATTATGCTAATAAGCAAATCAATATCCCATCTGTTTCTTTGCATAATACGTCTTGTAAGATAAGCTAAGTCCGTTAGTTGTACATCATATCCACTTTTTTCAAATCCTGTTATAATTGTTCCTTCTTCTTTTGTTGTAATAATATTATGGTAGGTATATTTATGATGAGCTATGCTTTGTTTGATTTCTGCCAAATCCATTAGTTTTTTGTAAGCTGCTACCTTTGTAAATTCTTTAGATATTTCTTGAAACTCCTTATATATACCTGCATTCTTTAAATATAATACTTCAAAATCTGTTCTACTTCCTACACTTTCTATTTTCCTCCTAAGTTTTGTTGTTTCTCTATGTCTTTTCTCATATGTATCTCCCAGATTCTTCATTCTAGCATGTTTTATTCCTTCAGGTGAGTTATAAAATCCCTTGCCCGCTATATGCATTTTTGCTAACATCTCTACTGATTTTTGAATATCATCTCTATTATAAAAATCTGCCGCCTGGCTGTTATGCCAGTCCGACATAACATACACACGGTTATAGTAGATAACGTAGGGGGTGTTTTTGCTATTCATATGTAGCTGATTTAAGCAAGTAAACCCTTTTTCTATAAGGTGTTCCTTTATTTTATACTCCAATTCAACTTGAACAGGTGTATAATCACTAATACAAATTGTTTTTGTTCCCTTATTTGTCTCACATATATACATACCACGAAACTTATAACATCTTTTTACATGGATCCCAAATTCCTTAAAAATATCAGGGTGCATCATTTTCATTATTATCCCCCCTTGTCTTTATTTTGCTCTGTTCTAAGGCATCTCTATAATGTATATGACACACACCTGCAAAAAATATCTATTTTTTTTATTTACTTATTGTTTCATAAAAATGTTACTGTCCTAACAAAATTCGACTAACCTCAGCACTTTAAATACTGTGGTTAGTCGAATTTTACTTGTACTCTTTTATCATATCTAATAAAATATCCCTCTGGTTAAGCTCTGGCTTCTTTATTACGCGGTCTAAAAGGCTTTGCAATACCGTACCAATTTTTAATCCTTCTGTAATGCCAAGGCTAGCTATATCTTTTCCATTTATCTTTAAATCTTTTAGGGCGTAACACTCATTATTTTGCCTAATATTCTTAAATATTTCCTCTGCCTTTTTTAGTTCTTTTAGCTTAGGTGATAACTTATCTGGATTTTGGCCCCTGGCGTCTGCTTCTTGGATAATAAGCAATTTTTCAAATAAGGCTGGTCCTATTTCACATAATACTTCTTTAATACTTTCTTTGGTTAAGGCTTCTTCTATATGAAAATCATGGTACTTAACCAGGGTAGTTACTTCTTTTATTGTATGATTGTCAAACCTAAGCCGCCTAAGAATCTTTTTACTCATTTCTACACTTACTGAAACATGTCCATGAAAATGGTCAATACCACAATTATCTGTCGTATGAGTTGCGGGCTTTCCTATATCATGAAGCAACATAGTAAGCCTTAATACCTCATCTTTAGGTATTTGTTCTAGGGCCTTAATCGTATGTGCTCCCACATCATATATATGATGTGGATGATTTTGTGATGTCTTAAAACACTCACCTAACTCAGGTAAGACATACTCTAGCAACCCCCAATCGTGCATATGAGCAAGCTTTTTCGGTTGGTCTGAGAGAAGTATCTTCATTATTTCGTCTCTAATACGTTCTTTGCTTATATGGTCTAAAAGGTGAGCACACCTGCGCATACCTTCTAATGTCTTTGCCTCAAGGTCAAAACCCAGTTGGGCTGCGAATCTAACCCCCCGCAAAATACGAAGGGCATCCTCAGTAAATCTTTCTTCTGGCTCTCCAACTGCACGTAGTAGTGCCTTATCTAGATCCTTTATTCCATCATAAGGGTCTATGATCCCTTCCTTAGGATGATAGGCCATAGCATTTATGGTAAAGTCCCGTCTGCCTAAATCTAATTTTATATCACTGACAAATTCTACAGAACTTGGTCTTCTATGGTCTTCATACTTTCCCTCAATTCGGTAAGTTGTCACCTCGTGATATTCTTCATTAACTCTTACAGTTACGGTTCCATGTTGTAGACCTGTGTCATACGTTTTAGGAAAAACTTCTTTTACTGTATCTGGTGGCGCTGATGTTGTTACATCCCAATCATTAGGAACCCTTCCCATTAGGGCATCCCTAACACATCCGCCTACTATATAAGCCTCATGGCCGGCCTTATTAAGTGTTTTAACAATATTTTCTACACCCACTGGAAGCTTAATGATTAATTTTTTCATTTAAATCACATCTTTCTTCCTGAATCTTAATATGCTCTTCCCCAGTATACCATTTTATCTGCTGGCTTTCCGCAACATACACATGCCTCTCCTACTTGTTCTTGCTCAAAAGGCATACATCTTGATGTTGCCCCTGTTTTTTCTTTTATGTCATCTTCACAACTTTCTTCCCCACACCACATTGCCTTAATAAATCCTGGTGTTTCTTCTATTATCTTTTCAAATTCATCCATATTTTTAGCGATAAATGTATGGTCTTCTCTATGGACTCTTGCTTTTTCCAGCATGTCTTTTTGAATGGTTGTAAGGAGGTTTGATACTTCTTCTTCTATATTATCTAATGATACAATGATCTTCTCTCCTGTATCACGACGTGCAAGAACTGCCTGGTTTTTTTCAATATCTTTAGGGCCTATTTCTAATCTAACTGGAACACCCTTCATCTCGTGCTCACTAAACTTCCAACCTGGTGACTTGTCACTATCATCAATCTTAATACGCCCAAGATGATCTATTCGTTTTTTAAGGTCATCTGCCTTATCTAAAACCCCTTCCTTTTGCTGAGCAATAGGAATAATCATCACTTGTGTTGGCGCTACTGCTGGTGGTATTACAAGACCACTGTTGTCTCCGTGAACCATTATAAGTGCCCCTATAAGGCGTGTTGTTACACCCCATGAGGTTTGGTGCACATACTGAAGTTGATTGCTCTTATCCGTATACTGAATCTCAAATGCTTTGGCAAATCCGTCACCAAAATTATGGCTAGTTCCAGATTGCAGTGCCTTACCATCATGCATTAAGCTCTCGATTGTATAGGTCTTTTCTGCCCCTGAAAACCTCTCCTTATCTGTCTTTTGTCCTTTAATAACAGGTATGGCCAATACATTTTCACAAAACTCTGCGTATACATCAAGCATCTTAAGTGTTTCTTCTTGTGCCTCTTCCGCTGTTGCATGAGCTGTATGCCCTTCTTGCCATAGGAATTCTAGGGTTCTAAGGAATGGGCGTGTTGTTTTTTCCCATCTTACCACTGAGCACCATTGATTGTATAACTTTGGAAGGTCTCTATGAGACTGGATTTCATTTGCATAATGTTCACAAAATAATACTTCTGATGTTGGACGAATACAAAGTCTTTCTGTTAACTTACTATCTCCCCCATGTGTTACCCATGCAACTTCTGGTGCAAAACCGTCTACATGGTCTTTTTCTTTTTGTAATAAACTCTCTGGAATAAGTAGTGGCATATAGACATTTTGGTGGCCTGTGTCTTTAAATCTTTGATCTAATTGCTGTTGTAAAAGTTCCCAGATTCCATAACCATAAGGTTTTATGATCATACAACCTCTTACACTCGAATAATCTATTAAGTCTGCCTTCTTTACAACATCTGTATACCACTGTGAAAAATCCTTCTCCATATCTGTAATTTCTGATACAAATTTCTTTGCCATTTATAAAAACTCCCTTCATAATATGTATAATTCACCCTTTCAACCAAGTGAATCTTTGCATAATAAAATACCCGCATCCCAAAAAGGGACCGAGTATGTGTTGTCTTCGGTGGTACCACCCTTGTTAATGAACAATATAAACGATTGAACATTCACTTGTGTCCTCTATAACGGGAGAACCCGCTGCACTTATGGATTTATGCAGAACTCAAAGCTTGGACAGGGACTAATCACATTGGAAACCTTACAGCCAAGGGTTTCTTCTCTGAGAAGGATAAAGCCACTGATTTCTTATCATCGTTTATATTGTTATGTTTTGATACTAGCATAAAATACTTTAGCTTTTATGTCAAG
>CAZLPH010000131.1:0-6920 GCA_964561345.1 uncultured Candidatus Epulonipiscium sp. | reverse complement strand
TTATCCTTAATTAATGCTCGCTATTATTTCCGTCTAAAATCATATTTATCGCCCGGCACCTGTAATTCATGCCCATTAATTGAAACCGTATCATCATCAATCCACTTAATATGTGCATCCTCTAGGCGGTAACCCCAATAAATATTTTTCGGCTTTTTCTTACTCTTATTAAAATTTAATTCTCCTCTGATTGCATATGACGTGGTAGCACCACCGTTAGTCAGATAGGCCTTAATCGTATATGTTCCCTTAGGTGACTCTGCTTGGGAGATTAATTCTCCCTTGGGTAGACTGGTCATATCAAAAAAGATCCAGTATACGCCGAATGTTAGAACAAGAATAATTATAAGAGATATCACTATTAGTTTCTTTTTCATTGTAGCCTCCATTACTTTTTTGCATCCAATACGGTCCTTCCATCTAATAACTCTAATTTCCTTTTTCGATAAGGAGAAGCCATTCTTTATATTCTTCAAGTGGATTTAAGGAAATAGCTTGCTTAATATAATGCATAGCAAGTTCCCATGAACCGGGTGGGGTTAGGGGAAGGAATAGATAGTATGCCATTAAGAAACTCAAATGAGCTGCCTTTCTTCCTTCCTCTTTATCTAAGTAATGGTGGAAAGATGTTAGGAGAATAAAAAACAAGTTTATTTTATCAACATTATCTGCTACGACATAAAAATCATCCAAATTGGAGGGCTGTATCTGCATCACATCACTTTTTTGGATGATAGGTTCATTCCAGTTAATTTTTAGCACCATATTTATAGTCCCTCCTTTTCATCAAGATATAAGGCTTTACCAAAATAGTTTTCAGCTGGCCTTCCACCTTCTGGATACTCCCCAGTTAGTTCGTGTTTAATCCAATCATACAATACGGGATTGCCTTCTAGCATCTCCAATACGGCTGAATATCTTTTATTTACCTGAGGATTAACATTGCCAAGTATTGCAACTGATATATCATCTAAGGATTCTTGAGAACCGTCTAAACATTTTAATATTAAATCGTAATCAAAGTCTTCTTTTTGAATTTCTTCCTTTGTATAGGCTAGGTATCCTAAAATCCTCGAGTATTCTACCTTTAGGTCACCTTCTGGTAATAAACCCATACATTCACTGATAAGCTTCACTAAGGCTTCTTTATTTGTATCCATTAGCCTTTTTAGTTCCTCTACTTTATCATCTATCTCTATTAGACACATTCTTATATCACATATAAGCTCACTTGCCTGTAGTGACTTTTCTTTAAGTTGCCCCATATTTTCCAACTTTATTTTACTTAATTCTAACCCTATCTTTTCTTCTTTTTCGATTAAATCATTTCGTAAATTATCGCCCACTTCCACTTTAACATTTGCCTTGTTAATTATTTCTTGAATTTCAGATGGGTATTGATTGCCTAAACTCTTAGTAACATTAAATATTTTGTCCTCCTGAAAGATTATTGGCCATCCCTCAATAGCCTTAGGGGATTTTTTATCATATGGATCATCTACACCAAATAATGTTAGGTCATTGAGCATTTTCATTGCATATTCCAAAGACTCTGGGCTTCCCGTATCTATATTATATTGAACCAGCCCTTGCAAGGCCTCTATATCTTCCCTGAATGGCGTAAAGCTCACAATATTTTTCATGCTTTCTAAGTCCACAATCATCTGCCCTAAGCGGTGTTTTTGTCCCCTATGCATATCATCTAACATAAGGGGAAAGGCTGTTTTTATTTTTACAATTTCTAAGTTACTTAACCCTTGTGTCATCTGTTCCTTAAGACTTAAAGATTGTTGTTCATTTATTACATCATCTTCTACTTGCTTGCCTTGTTCATTCTCTGTAGGCATCTCTACAATCAGATTGACATCCTTGTTTAAGGCATTACCTTCTACTTGGGAACACCCTGCTATAAACAGTGTTGTTAGAGCTAATATCGTTAGAAGTATTCCTTTTATTGCTTTTTGCATGGTTTTATACACTCCTTTTTTAGAGCACTTTGAGCTCTTCAATCAATTCTTAGTTACATGAATATTCTAACATGACTTTATGTACATTCCAACTGATTTTAATGAGAGTGTCTGTTTTACAACATAAATATAACCACACCCCTACATATGTCTGTACTTTGTTTTTAATATTAAATATCTTGGCATATTCTAGCAACCTTTTTATATTTTTTCTTGGGCCTTTAACATATCTTTGGATCGCACTAGCAAATACTTCTCTCTAATCTACTTTCATAGCGAAGAACATCACATATAATACGATCACGATTAAACACTTTTACATCTACACCCTCAATTTGAAGTATGTCGACAGCTATTTGCCAAGCTGATGGTATTCTATCTGTATATCCATAAATCATCAAAGCACTTTCAAGAAATATTACTGTTTTAGGAAAGGGGCGCGCTAATACACCTTCTTCTGGATAAATCTCATTTTCCAACTCATAATAACCATGCTTAATTCTTGTAATATTTCTACTATCTATTAGTTTGTTTATTTGTCTGCTAGAAAGTCCTAGATTATTAATTTCGGAAGTTCGTAATTGATCTGTTAATTAATTAATGCTATGTGGTATTAAATCGACTATAATCATACCCCCTTTCACACAAAACTCTTCCCGGTCTTTGGTTTTTTTATGGCACTATCAATAGCATATTGCAGCTTAGCCTTCCATGATGTTCCTTGTTTTCTTTTAACATTTCAGTATATTATTTCTTATATTGGTAAGACTAAAATAAACTTACTTTTCAAAGGCAGTATAATATGCAAACAATAATTTAAAAGTAGAAGTTAAAGGTCTAAATATTCCTATCATACCTGTTAAAAATAAATAAGAAAGATTAAATTTAAATGAGGTGTAAAATGAGTAAAAAGGTTATAAAGGACAAACTTTATGCAAAAGGACTTCCAATAGAAATATACACAAAAGATTATCAAACTGAATTTATATCTTTGACTGATATTGCAAAGTATAAAAGCAATGAACCCAATGATGTTATAAAAAATTGGCTCAGAAATCGAAATACTATAGAATTCTTAGGTTTATGGGAGTCTCTTAATAATACAGATTTTAAACCCGTCGAATTCGACGGGTTTAAAAATAATTCAGGTTTAAATGCTTTCACTATGTCGCCCAAAAAATGGATTGATGGTGTAAATGCTATCGGTCTAGTATCTAAGGCTGGTAGATACGGGGGAACCTATGCACATTCAGATATTGCTTTTGAATTTGCCTCATGGATTTCTCCTGAATTTAAACTTTATATTATACAAGATTATAAGCGTTTAAAATCTGATGAGAATAGCAAATTGTCTTTAGACTGGAATTTAAATCGTGAAATTTCAAAAATTAATTATCGTATCCATACTGATGCAATCAAAGAACATTTAATTGCACCTGACCTTTCTCCTTCACAAATTGGCTTTACATATGCCAGCGAAGCTGATTTGTTAAATGTTGCATTGTTTGGGCAAACTGCAAGGCAATGGAGATCCCAAAATAAGGATAATAAAGGGAATATCAGAGATTATGCTAATATAAATGAATTACTAGTACTTTCTAATATGGAGAATTACAATTCAATTTTAATTGATCAAGGTATAGATCAATCTGAAAGAATACTAACATTAAATAAATTTGCTAAGAAGCAATTAGAATCTATAAAAAGGCTAAATACAAATACCTTAAAAGAACTAGAGTAACTAGTATTAAGACCTTAAACCTTGTATTAGTATTAGCTTAAGGCTTTTGCAACTAAGTATAATAGATATATACAAACAATCTAAATTAAATATATTTAGGAGTGATATCAATGAATAATAATAAAGCTTGGGAATATGCTTTGGGGATGATTAAAGTTGATGGTCTAGAGCCGTCAAAGGAATATCTAGAACTTGTTGAAAAAGAAAAAAAAGGAGAAATGACAACAAAAGAGATTCGAAAAGTATTAGATAAAAAATATAAGGCAATAGATTCTAATTAGTTTGTCGCTGTAACCTAGTTAATCATATTGGATAGTGCACCAATATGATTAACCACGCGGGCTATCGCCCTATAAAATAATAAAAGAATGGCGCCAAAAATGTGAGTAAACTCTCATTTTGTGGCGCCATTCTTTTATTATTTTGCACTTCGACGAGCTTCGCGGTCATTCCCACTCAATCGTAGCTGGTGGCTTTGCCGTAATGTCGTATACAACACGATTTACACCTGTAACCTCCGTGGTAATTCTGGTGGACATCTTAGCTAAGACATCATGGGGAATCCTTGCCCAGTCTGCGCTCATGCCGTCTACTGAGGTTACGCCTCTTAGGGCTACGGTGTAGCTATAGGTTCTTTTGTTATCTGTTACACCTACGGTTTGAAGATTGGTAAGCACGGCAAAGTATTGCCAGATTTCTTTGTCTAGTCCTGCTTTGGCGACTTCATCTCTGTAGATGTAGTCTACTTCCCGAAGCATGTCTAATTTTTCTTTTGTTAGGTCTCCGATAACACGAATACCAAGGCCTGGTCCTGGGAATGGTTGGCGGGCAACTAGAAACTCAGGAATACCAATGGCACGTCCGACTTCACGTACTTCGTCCTTAAATAACATACTAAGAGGTTCAATAATTTCTTCGAAGTCTACATGGTCTGGTAATCCACCTACGTTATGGTGGGATTTAACAGCTAGTTCTTCTTTTGTACCACTCTCAATAATATCTGGGTAGATGGTTCCTTGAACAAGAAAATCTACCTTACCGATTTTCTTAGCTTCTGCTTCAAAAATACGGATGAATTCTTCCCCGATGATCATGCGTTTTCCTTCTGGGTCTGATACGCCAGCTAGTTTTGCTAAAAACTGCTCTTCTGCATTGACGCGGATTAGGTTCATGTCAAATTCTCTGCCGAAGATCGTCTCTACTTCATCCCCTTCGTTTTTACGCATAAGGCCGTGGTCAACAAAGATACAAGTTAAATCTTTTCCAATCGCTTGGTGAATTAAAACTGCTGCGACGGAAGAGTCTACGCCGCCTGATAGGGCACATAGAACCTTTTTGCCTTGTAGTTTTTCTTTGAGCTGGGCAATGGTGTTCTTTGCAAAGTCTTCCATTTTCCAGCCTTTTGCGCAGTTACATGTGTCGTATAAGAAACTACGAAGATTTTCATTATCTTCATCTGTTTTAACACCTTGTGTAAAGGTTGTTGGAATATTTAGGACTTCTATTTCTTTAATAAGGTCTTGATTTTCTTTTTTGGCTGATTCAATATCATCTGCTGAGAAAATAATTCCTTTTGGATTACGCTTTTTTAGCTCACTTGCTGTTATGCCGTAAGGGGCAACTTCACAGTATACGTGGTTATCCCTTACTTGTCTTGCTAGCATTTGGTTATTTGATCCGCCTAGATTTATGATTAGTACGAGTTCATATTTCATTAGTTGGTAAGCCTCCTATTGGTTAATCTTAGTATTCAACACTATAGTTTGGTGCTTCTTTTGTAATGTGGATATCGTGTGGATGGCTTTCTTTAAGACCCGCACCTGTAATTCTAGTAAATCTAGCTTCTGTTCTAAGGGTTTCAATGTCTTTTGCCCCTGCATAGCCCATTCCTGCTCTTAATCCGCCTAGTAACTGGAATATGGTATCTGATAGTTCACCTTTGTAAGCAAGCCTTCCTTCAACACCTTCTGGAACAAGCTTTTGAGCGTCATTTTGGAAATAACGGTCTTTACTGCCTTTTTCCATTGATGCAATAGACCCCATGCCTCTATAAACTTTGTATTTACGGCCTTGGTATAATTCCATTTCTCCAGGACTCTCTTCACATCCAGCAAGCATGGACCCCATCATACAAACGTTGCCGCCCATACCAATTGCCTTAACTAGGTCTCCTGAGTACTTAATACCTCCATCTGCTATAACTGGCACGCCGTATGGCGCTGCAGCCTTGGCACAGTCTTCTATAGCAGAAATTTGTGGCACACCAACCCCTGCAACAACTCTTGTTGTACAGATTGAACCTGGACCAATTCCAACTTTAACTGCGTCGGCACCTGCCTCAATAAGGGCAATTGTTGCTTCTGCTGTTGCAATGTTACCCGCAATGACTTGAAGTTCTGGATAGTTAGCTTTAATTTTCTTAACCGTATCAATAACACCTTGTGAGTGTCCGTGAGCTGTATCCACTGTAACAACGTCTACTTGGGCTGCTACAAGTGCTTCAATTCTCTCCATAACATCTCCTGTAACCCCTACTGCTGCACCTACAAGTAGTCTTCCTTGACTATCTTTAGCTGAGCTTGGATACATAATTGCTTTTTCTATGTCTTTAATGGTAATAAGTCCTTTAAGGTTAAAATCTTTATCTACAATTGGAAGTTTTTCAATACGGTGCTTACCTAAAATTTCTTTTGCATCTGTAAGAGTTGTTCCCTCTTTTGCAGTAATTAAGTTTTCTGTGGTCATTACTTCACTAATTTTACGATCAAAATTAGTTTCAAAACGCAGGTCTCTATTTGTTAAAATACCAACAAGTTTTGTTCCTTCTGTAATGGGCACACCAGAAATACGATATTTGGCCATTAATTCATTGGCCTCATAGACGTAGTGATCAGGACTTAGGAAAAAAGGATCTGTAATAACACCATTTTCGGAGCGCTTCACCCTATCAACGTCATCCGCTTGCTGCTCAATCGACATGTTCTTGTGGATAATACCAATTCCACCCTGTCTTGCAATAGATACTGCCATACGGGTTTCTGTTACAGTATCCATACCCGCACTCATAATAGGTATGTTCAGCTTAATTGATTTGGTTAGTTGTGTCGATAAGTCTACCTCATGGGGTAATACATTAGAGTAAGCTGGAACGAGTAGGATATCGTCAAAGGTGATTCCTTCTTTGATAATTTTGGACATTGTTATTTCCCTCC
>CAZLPH010000130.1:0-6954 GCA_964561345.1 uncultured Candidatus Epulonipiscium sp. | reverse complement strand
TTGTTACAAATCTATTATATGAATTCTTTCATCATTTGTCAATTAGTTTTACTAATTACTTTATTTCTCTGTTAATCCCAATGGCCTTTCATATATTTTATACCACTGTAGGGCAATTTCTGATATAATATTAAAAGAGTTACAAAATCAGATAAAAAATAATAAAATGATAAGGAGATATTTATATGAGACGCATTAAAAGAATAACAATCCTATTTCTAAGTTTAGTATTAACCTCTAGTATGATGGTTTTTGCTTCCCCTAAGCCTTTATACGATGTGATTGTTATAGGAAGTGATCCTGAAGGAATCTCAGCTGCCGTGTCAGCTGCTAGAGAGGGTGCCCGTGTCCTTCTCATTGATAAGCGCAATCAACTAGGCGGGCTCTATACATCTGGTATGCTTAGTATGCTTGATATGAATTACAAAAAATCTAACTCACTAGAAGTCGTTAATGGTGGATTCTTTTCTGAGTTTTATGACAGAGTCGCCTATGATACAAGTTTTGATATTGAGCACACTAAACAATACTTCAAAAACTTATTGAATAATAATAATGTTACGACAGTCCTAAGCGTTTCTGCTTATGAGCCTATTATAGAAGGTAATGCCGTTAAAGGGGTTACATATACAAAGGGTGGTCAGCACCACATGGCTTCTTCTGCTACGGTTATTGATGCAACTCATGATGCCCAGTTTGCACGTATGGCTGGGGCACCTTATGTGGTTGGTAGAGAAGACCTAGGTGTTAAAGGGGAATATGCTGCTGCAACCCTGGTATTTTCTGTATCTGGTGTTGACTGGCTACAGGTTACCAGATACCTTAATGGGGATAATTCTATCTACACAGGCGCTAATGGCGGTGTTGCTTGGGGCTATGAGCAAATGTTAAACTTCACCCCTTCATCCCCGCGTATCCAGCTAAGACGGTTAAATATGTCAAGACAAAAAAACGACAGCGTTGTTATTAACGCTTTACAGATTTTTGGTGTCGATTCTCTTGATGAGACTTCTAAATCAGAAGCGTATTACTTAGCTATTTCCCAGCTTGAAGATATCGTTCAGTTTCTACGCAGCAATGCCCCAGGTTTTGAAAATGCTAAACTTGACAGAATTGCTGATGAGTTATATATCAGGGAAGGTGTTCGTATTGTAGGGGAAGACGCCCTAACAAGCGAGGATGTTTTTACCAATAAAAATCATCATAATAAAATTGCTTATGGGAGTTACCCAACAGATTTACAAGCTACTAAAAGGGACTTTTCCGGCGGGACTATTTTAACAGGCCGAAACTTGTACACAGTTCCTTTTGGTATTATGTTACCTAAGGATGTTCCTAACCTATTTGTTGTTGGCCGCTCTGCTGGATACGATAGTATTGCTCATAGTAGTGCTAGAACAGTGCCTGTTGGTGTAGCACTTGGCCAGGCTGCTGGTGTGGCTTCAGCTTATAGCATTAATAATAATGTTTCTCTAAAAGAAATTAATGACTCTGCTTTGCACATGACCCATCTGCAAAACAGATTAACGGAGCTGGGAGTCGATTTAACCACTGCCCTTCCAACTGACCATCCTGAAAAAAGCAACTGGGCCTATTCTTATATCCAGCACTTAAGATCCCAAGGGTTATTGTCTATGGAGCATAATTATGTTAATCATTATTATTGTGATAACGCTGCAAATAACGAGACAGTAAGGCGCATCATTACTTTAATAAAACAAAACTCTAACCTTCCTCTTGGAGATGTTGTCTTTAGCCCTTTATACACAGATCAACTTAACCAAACAGGGGTTTTAAATATTGTCAACCAAATGTTAGGGACAAGTTATGCAACTATCCATGATTTAATAGCAAGTGACATTCTCGATGATACAGTGGGTCTTTATATTACAGGCTCTAGTCAATTAACCAACGCTCACATCTATGCCCTAATGGATAATGTTGTTAGCCACATAAGGGTTACCCATGACATGCCTGTTCCTGCATTAGAAGAAATTACACGATACGATAAACTAGAAGCAGAGCCACAACCAGACTTAGAAGTACTTTCTGATTCTGATACTGCAGACAATTCTATAACTAAATAAAAACACAAAAAACCGCCTATGACTTAAATCATAGGCGGTTTTTTTGTGCTTAAGGGTAACATTATCCATATATACCCATATATTGTTATAGTAGAAATATATCCTAAGAAAGGATTGATTGCTTTATGTTTTCTTTATATCCTCCTGTCATGAGCAGGCAAACTCTCGGGGAGCTTATTGTTGATGTTAGTACCAACCCAACGATTGCACCTCTTTTCCCAATCCCTAACACCCCCGTTACCATATCAGAACGAACCGCCTCTGGTGAAGAAAGAATCATCGAAGAATTAGTAACAAATGAGTCAGGCCAAACCCCTGTTATATCTCTTCCCGCACCCCCTGAGGAGCTTTCCCTAGACCCAACCAATACCATTAAGCCTTTTTCCTCATATATTATCCGGGCTAACCCCGAGGGGTATAATACTGTCATTGTTGAAGGCTCGCAGATTTTTGCTGATGTCCAGTCAATTCAGCCTATACAACCTGCCCCTCTTCCTAGAATGTACCGGCAAGAACAAGTCTATATTATTGGTCCCCCTACATTGTTTGGTGACTTTCCGCCAAAAATTCCCGAAGCTGAAATAAAACCTACTGGCCCTGCATCTGGCCTGGTTGTACTTGATGCCCCTATTGTTCCTGAATATGTTATTGTCCATGATGGGGTTCCAAATAATGTAAATGCCCAAAACTATAGGCTGCCTTATAGGGATTATATTAAAAATGTTGCTTCTTCTGAAATTTTCCCTACTTGGCCTAGATCTACTATAGAAGCTAACGTTCTTGCTATTGTCTCTTTTACCTTAAACAGGGTTTATACTGAGTGGTACCGGAACCAAGGCAAGGCTTTTACCATTACAAGTTCTACTGCTTATGACCATGCCTTTTTTAATGGCCGAAATATCTTTGATTCTATTTCCCGTGTTGTAGATGAGCTTTTTGCTACTTATATTCTCCGGGCTGGTATGACACAGCCTTTGCTAACCCAGTACTGTGATGGGGTCCAGGTTCAGTGTCCGACTTGGATGCCCTTGTGATAGATAGCTATGAATATTTTGTTTTACCTACCATAATAATGATGCAAATACGCTCTGTTTAAGATAATAATTAAAATTAATGTTTACTTTTGGTGTAAACTTGGTATAATAAAGATAAAGAAAGCACTAGTGCTGATACACTAATACTCCCTGAATGTTTTATATTTGGGGCTATGAATAGTAAAAAACAATTAAATATTATTTTTTGGAGTTAAAACGGTCACTTTTGTAGGGTGGGCCGTTTTTTTCTTTTGTACTTATATCAACTTCTATCCCTTTAAGCCCAGCTTTCACCTTAAACGTAACAATAAAAGTATCTTTACGTGGGTATAGGGCAATTGCCACTACCACTATTATCATTAGTACATTATCCATTCATAACACCCCCTTCGCCTATGACATAGTAACATTTTTCCTATCTCCAGTTTGGCACATCTCATGCCTATACTGTTATAGTTACCAGCCCTCTTACCTGTATGAAAAGCTACTTCCATAGGGGGATGCACTCTATGATAACGAAATTAATTTCAATGATTTAGAGAAAGAGATATACGAAATAGCATGTAAAAATGCATCTCTATTTATTAGATAAACCTTTTTCATTCGTCCTCTCCTCTGTTGTTTTTATAACCTACCCCAATATTCAGCATAGCTCGGGTTCTCTAGTAACCACCAATCTTTTGGTTTCCTACCTTGGGATTTTAATATCTGCATTTTTATTTTTATAACACAGTCTTCCTTTTTCTCATGTTCCATGTTGGTGAAATCGTGTTTATCGTCTCCAATCCATATCCATGATCTAACAGTCATTATAATCGCCCCCTTTGTATAAAATATGCATTATACAGAATGTCCTATGTATTTATATTGCTTTTTTTAAATTATACGTAAATAACTTTCATTATGAATGATTTTCACGTATAATGAATTTAAATACTAGGTATGGGAAAGCTAATAATTAAGCAAATAATAATCTAAAAGGATGATAATATGTCTAATGATCTATTACAAGAAATACTAAATAAGGTCAATGCTATAGAACAAAAGGTTGATTCTACAAATACAGTAATAAAATCTATGGAATCACAACTTGAAGAGCAGGGACTGGTCTTACGTGCCTTGGAGCATAAGATAGATATTATTAAGGCAAATCAAGAAGTTATCAAGTATGATGTAGCCGATATTAAAGGTGAGGTTGTATCAGTACGTACGGATATTAATGCTGTTGAATATGTTACAGGCAAGAATATGTCTGATATTGCCCGTCTAAAATCAGTTAAATAATAAAGGAGATGGGAATAATGGAAAGCGAAAAAATGTTTGATTTAATGAGTAAAATTTATAGTGAATTACAAGAAACGAAAAAAGAAATGCATGAAGGGTTTTCTAAGGTAGATACACGATTAAATAGTGTTGAGGCAGAATTAAGTAACGTAAAAAACACCGTTACCAACATAGAGCACACCCACGGCCAGAAACTTGAAGCCTTATTTGATGGCTACACCCAAAACAGCCAGCAACTAACTCGTATTGAAAAAGAAGTAAATAAACATGAAGAAGTTATTTTAAGACGTATCAAGTAGTCTTGGACTATTACTAAAGAAAATAAAGATATTGAAATTATCAAAATGCCTATGAATGGCAGAACTAAAGGCTCGTCGTTGGAGCTACTCCAGGTTAGTTCCCCTTGGAAAACTAATTAAGGCTTATGAGTATGGTTGCACTGGCTGATATGAAGTGGCTCAATACATAGGAGTTACGGAATATGTACCCGATTTGAGAAATACATAATTTATTTTAGCCCTTTAGGGGTTATGCGGAACTATCGACTTTGATTGTGTTGTTTGCCCCAAGTGTGGCAAACAAATAGGGTCTTCAAAAGGGAGTGACGCACCATTTATTACCAATAAATCCGCTTCTTCATCAGCAAGTGCTGCAAGCACTATATCATCTCAAAAATACAGGAAATTGCCATGGTACTTAACTGGATTTTGGATTTTTATACTCGGAATGTTTTCTGGGGGACTTTACTGGATAATAGGGTTTATATCAAGGATTAATTGGAAATCACAAACTAATATATTTTAATATCAATAGAACTATAACAACGACATCTTGGGTGCGGCACTACATATAAATCACACTATATTACAAAAGAAAAGAGGATTTACATGAAAAAAAGAATTTACACTTTAGCTATTGCATTCACTTTAATATTTACCAGTTTCACATTTGCCCATCCAGGGAAAACTGATTCAAGCGGTGGTCACAAAGATAATAAGAATAAAAGCGGATTAGGTTCATACCACTACCATTGTGGGAAAAATGACGCACATTTACACAAGGATGGCGTTTGCCCTTATGGTAACTCTAAATCTACATCGAGCAACAAAGCTACTACTACTCCTAAGAAGCAAGCTCCAACTCAAAAAAACGTTGATGTTGTAGTGAATGGCATCACATTGTCAGATGCATATGCTATCCAACAAGATGGTAGAACCATGGTTGCTATTCGCCCTATTTGTGATGCATTAGGTGTGTCTCTTGATTGGAATGCTTCTACACAGACTGCCATAGGGCAAAAAGGTAACAATATCTTCCAACTTGTTATTGGAGACAAAAATGCCAAAGTTAATAATGGCTTCGTTGAACTTGATGTGCCAGGCAAGGTAATTGACGGAAAAACACTGGTTCCTGTACGCTTTATAGGTGAAAGCTTGGGCGCAACTGTTAATTTTGACAGCTCAATTGGCGCAGTTATAGTTACAACCAATAACTAAAAAATCATATAACATCATTATAAGAAAAGATTCAATGTACGCCTTATATTGAATTTACTATAAAAACTGACATCTGGGCGCGACATGTATATTAATGTTGCGCTTTTTTGTAATATAAAATACGCTAGTGTAAAGTAGTTTATATTACAAAAAAGATTTACTTAGTTCATTTATATTGTCAGTAGTAGATTCTTACCTATAATTTTCCCTAGGGCCCCTAGGCTCTATATTTTCACTATTTATGCGAATATACGCCTTATTAAGGAGGAACCCCATGCAACGTGCAGCACTCTACATTCGCGTAAGTACTAATGATCAACTCGAATTCTCCCCAGATGCCCAAAAAAGGGCACTATTAGAATACGCGAAAAGAAATAAAATGACTGTAGATCCTATCCATATCTATGTAGATGAAGGCATTTCAGGAACAAACGCAAAAAAGCGCCCTGCCTTCCAGACCATGATTGCCACGGCCAAAAAGAAACCCACCCCATTTGATGCTATCCTAGTACACAAATTCGATAGGTTCGCACGCTCCCGTGAAGATTCGGTCGTATACAAATCACTTCTTAAAAGAGAATGTAATATCAACGTCATCTCCATCACCGAGCAACTAGAAGATGATAAATTTAGTGTAATCTTAGAAGCTATGCTAGAAGCCATGGCCGAATACTACTCCCTTAACCTTGCTGATGAAGTAACAAAAGGTATGACCGAAAAAGCAAGACGTGGTGGTTTTCAGGCTAGTCGTATGCTAGGCTACAATGCCAAAGGCCTTGGCGGTAAACTAGAAATTATCGAAGATGAAGCAAATATCGTTCGTATCATCTTTGATAAGTTTGTAAATGAAGAAATGACCTATCATACTATTAACAACTATATTAATAAATCAGGCTATAGAACTCAAAATGGGAATAAATTCGCAAGGCGAAGTATACGATATATTCTTGAAAACCCTATTTATGCTGGTTATGTTAGATGGAATCGTCGAAATAAGCACCAACAAATTAATCCTACAGATGAATGGATCATCGAAAAAGGGTTACATGAACC
>CAZLPH010000129.1:3911-7017 GCA_964561345.1 uncultured Candidatus Epulonipiscium sp. | reverse complement strand
GGCTGAATATATAAATGGTGAAATAAAGGAAAGGATAACAGGTGCTAAAGTTGAGAAGACTGCACTTTATGAGACTATTACAATTATCTAAAAGATTGTAATAGAGAGAGGGGGTTTTATATGATGAATGCTATCATAGCCAGTCCTAGTATAGGAGATATAAAGATCGGCATGATTTTAGGTGGTTTTGGCCTGTTTTTACTAGGGATTAAATTACTAGGGGATGGGTTTAAACTAGTAGCTGGTCCTAAGATCCGGGATTATATTGAGAAGTACACAAGTAATATATTCTTGGCTATTTTAGTTGGTGCCGTAATTACAGCCTTAATGCAATCGAGTACGGCAGCAACGGTTATTTCAATAAGTCTTGTACGTGCAGGTTTTAATGGGATTAACCCAGGCAATTGGCTCAAGAATCCTTACATATGACCCAGAATTACCTAAAAAAACAAGATTTCAGGGAAAAACATTTCCGCTGTATTGCAGACGGAACAGCCACAACAGAAATTATTAGTAGTGTTTTTGTTGATATATTAGGGAGCTTTGAAAGAATCGGTGACCACGCTGTTAATATTGTTGAGCTATCAGTTCGTGAAGCATAAGATTGGACTGGCTGTTTCATACCAGTGTTATGCTTTTTTTAGGCCAAAGATTTTAGAAAAGAAGGAGTGGTAGCATGGTAAGGTTTGCAGTTATAGGGACTAATAAAATTACAGATAAATTTATAGCAGTAGCTAGGCAGTGCAAAGGGTTTGAATTAGTGGCAGTATACTCCAGAACAAAAGAAAGAGGGGCACAATACGCTCATAAGCATGGTGTTAAAAGGGTATACGATGATTTAGATGAACTAGCCGCAAGTAAAGAAGTGGATGCTGTTTATGTGGCGAGTCCTAATAGTTTTCATGCAGAACATTCAATTAAGATGTTAAATAGTAAGAAACATGTCTTATGTGAAAAAACAATTGCATCAAATAAAAAAGAATTAGAAGAGATGTTAAAAGTGGCTGAAGAGAATGGTGTTATTCTTTTAGAAGCAATGCGGTCTGTATTTGATCCGGGATTTAAGGCCATAGAAGAACATATGAGTAAGCTTGGAACCATTCGAAGAGCTACCTTCCAATATTGCCAGTATTCTTCCAGATATGATAACTATAAAAAAGGAATTATTGAAAATGCTTTTAATCCTATTTACTCAAATGGTGCCTTAATGGATATTGGGGTGTATTGTGTTCATCCATTGGTTAAACTATTTGGTATGCCAGAAAAAATATGGGCAGATGCGCTTATCTTGGAAAATGGTGTAGATGGCGCAGGAACAATTATGGTTAAATATGAACATATGCAAGGAGAACTTATATACTCTAAGATTTCTAATTCTAGCCTAGCAAGCCAAATTCAAGGTGAAAAAGGCTGTATGATGATAAAAGAGATCCCGGATACTAGGGAAATTACGATTATTTATAATGATGGACAAGAAGAACATATCCAAATTGATAAATCTGATAACAATATGTACTACCAAGTAAAGGAGTTTATAAGGCTCATTCAAACAAATGATAAGGCACAAGAACATAATCAATACTCTATTATGGCCCTTAGTATAATGGATGAAGCAAGGAAACAGATGGGGATTATATTTCCAGCGGATATTTAGTCATAAGGCATCTAATCTAAGGCACAGCAATATTTATACAAAAGTCTAGCAATCACATATAAAAAGGAGCTTGATAATATGCAGGGAATTATGGAAACAACTTTTGATGTAATTTATTTAATCACAGTTACAGCTATAGGATTTTGGATGATTAAGAAGGCAAAGGGTAATAAACAGTACAAATTATTTGGACTTATGGCAGTCATTTCACCATGACAATATTTTATGTGATTTTATATAAGATATATCTCATAAGATACCAAAAGAAAGATCATAAGACGCTAAGCACTTGGGTATATTCCTTGGCTGTTGTTAGGATTGTTTTGTGTTTATTCCCACAAAATGAGTGGTTAAATTATAATCAACCACTAAATTGGTCAATCTACAGAAATATACCCTTTGCAGTACTTGGTATTATGATGATTCCTAAAACCCTAGCTTATGTTTGGGTTGTATATATGGGGCTAAGCGGTTTACGCAGAGAAATAGGGCGGGAAAGCAACTTGCGTGAATAGATAATAGTGGTTTATAATTTGCTTTAGGGTATAATATAATGACAGATGATAATGATACGAAATATTAAATCAATTTCTGATTAAGAAACTTAAATAAAAAGGTAGGGCAATAAGCGACACTAAAAAAGGAAGCAGGGGATAAATAAATGAGTATACCGTTAGCCATAAAGGTAGGTTTACGCGAGGCACAGACAATGTTAGACGAAGGCGACTTTGATGGGGGTATTAAACGATTAAAGCAGTTAAAACAAGAGGCTCCCGAAATACTCATGATCCAGGATCTACTTGGACAAGCGTATATGGATAATAATAATCCTGGGAAAGCAATCAAGATATTTGAAAAGCTTGTTGCAGTAGACCCTAGGAATATCAACTTTGTAGGATATTTAGCCCAGTCGTATTTATTAAGAGGCTGGCATAAGAAGGCCGTGGATACCTTTAAAGACGCTATTTCTGTTGATGAAAAAAATACTTTCTTATGGCTCGGGCTGAGTGAAGCTTATATGGCAGGGGAAAAACTGTGGGAAGCCAAAGAGGCCCTTCAAGCTGCATTGTCTGGGGATCAGAAAGAAGAAGACTTAACCTTTACCATATATTATAAACTTCTTATTATCGATATAACGATTTTCGAGCCTGAGTCCATGAAAGAAAATCTCAAACACGTGTATGAGCTGGCATCTGCCATGCCAGAGGAAAAAGATGAAATTGCAAAGATGTTATTTGCAGTGGCTAGGCATGTGGCCCAGATGCAAGCATTTGAAGTAACACAAGAGATACTAGATAAGGCATGGAAGCTTTCCCCGCGTAATGAAATCATCAAACAATTTAAAGATAAAATAGATCGCTATCAAAATATTGAAGATGAGTATATAAACTTAGAACTAGATAGTGACTATGAAGACGATTTTATTGCTTTTATAATATCTAAGATATTCCC
>CAZLPH010000129.1:0-3811 GCA_964561345.1 uncultured Candidatus Epulonipiscium sp. | reverse complement strand
TTACTAGAGATGGACCTAGATGATGAGGATTACCATGACTCAGGTGACTGGGATGATGAATTTTGATTGTCTAGGCTATGGTATTCAATTTAAAAACAACAACATTTCAAGAGTAATGGCATTAATCCTGCTATTGCTCTTTTTTGGAGCTAATCCGGAATACCTAATTGAAGTAGCTTGGTGGTGTGAGTGGAAGTGAGCATACTACATTACACATTAGCTGCATACAATATAATAGTTAGTATGAGATACGAAAGCTCAAAATCTAAGATAAAAGATTTTGAGCTTTTATATTATAAGGAAGTATAAGCTACAAAGAAAAGCACCATAAAATAGAGGGTTTTTATAAAAAGTCAGCAGATAAAGAAATTTATCACATAAAGAACATAGGAGAAATTGAATGTATAGAAGAATCTAGAAGAATATACCAGATTTATCCTAAATAGACATAAGGGCTTGTTGCCAGCTTTAAAGGTATGGTATATTGAAATAACAATGCAGCGTTTTTACAATTATAATGAGATAAAAGGAGTTTTTATATGAACATTAAATTTAAAGCAATGTTAGTGTCAGAAACTGGCCAGGAATATCTTATCTAATGCCATTAAATCAACTAATTATGGTGGCAGTGTAACCTGTTGCGGAAACATTTTGTCTCGTGAGCTTCTAACATCAATCTATCCTTTTATACTCAGAGGGGTGTCACTTCATGGCATTGACTCTGTTCAGTGTGATATGGAAACCAGGCTTGAGATTTTGAATCACCTAGCCAATGACTGGAAAACAGATAAGGCCAATGAAACCATAGTAGGGGTATCCTTAGAGGACCTAGGTGGAAAAATAGACCAGATGCTAAAAGGAAAGCACACAGGAAGAACCATTGTTAATCTTGAATTATAAACGGGGAAATATAAATTTAAAAAATAGATTACTGTACTGTCTTTAACAAAGGTAGGGTCTAAGTAGTGATTCAATACACAGGGTGGTTAATATAAAAAAGGGGGAAGTCATATGTTTTGTAGAAAATGTGGAAAGAAAAAAAGCGGAGAAGATGAGTTGTGTAAGGATTGTCAGAGGGCAATAGGAAAAAAAGATACCACTAGCAAAGAGCAAGGCAAGGGGACTAGCAAGAAGGTGGCCATAATCAGCGTAGGTGTCATAGGTATTCTCCTATTAATAGTAGGAGGGTTTTTAGGGGGCCAGTATTTTCAAAAAGGTCATGTGGAAAAAGCGGAACAAGACATTGCTTTGCAAGCTATGAAAGAAGCCTTAGAATCCAGTGATATAGCATTAGAAGAACTGATTATTTTAGAAGCAGATCTAGTTAGCTACCAAGGGTTAATAGAAGACTTAACAAAAGCTATAGAGAATAAGGATACAAGCAATAAGGGCAAGTACATAAAGGAAATAGAAGAATATAAAACTGAATTTATTAAAGGTAGCCAAGAATTTGTTTCAGGAAAGCTTAGTGTTTTAAAGGCTATGGACATAGCCTTAGCCTTTGGATTTGAGAAAAAGGCAATGGACCAGTACTTAGAAAGCATTGAAAAACTAGTCTTAGAAGAAAAGTATGTCAGTGCAGCAGAAGTGGCCAGCCAGTGGGAGGCGTTTGGAAAAAGGCTTTCGCCAACAAAAGACCATCAAATGCTGGTGTCACAGGTGGACACTGCTAGCTATCCTGTAATTAAACTTTATCTGCAAATGAAAAACTTAAGCACTGGCCAGACAATTGATATTAATCAATTTGACAAGTTCTTAGTAGTAGAAGAGCTTAATGGCAACCTTGTAGAAAAGGATATTCTTAATGCGCTTCAACTAAATGAAGCAGAAAAATTAAATATTAATTTAACCGCAGATGTTAGTGGGAGTATGGAATATGAGATAGATAATGTGAAAAGAGTAATGAAGGACTTTTTAGGCCATATGCAGTTTAATGCAGGAGATAGGGCCTCACTGATTAGTTTTGATAATAATATTAGTGTGGATGTTGATTTTACTGGGGATCAAAATAAGCTGATAAATGCAGTTGATAGAATGCAACTAGGGAATATGACGGCCTTATATGATGCTTTATACGTAGCAGTTAGTAAAACATCTATGGAAGAAGGGGCTAAGTGTGTTATTGCCTTTACAGATGGACACGATAACTACAGTAGCAGAACAGCAAATGAAGTGATAGAGCTTGCTAAAAGGTATAAGATCCCTGTTTTTATTATAGGAATTGGACAAAACTTGGACACGGACAGCTTAATAAACATTGCTGATACAACAGGTGGCTATTATCAAAATGTAACTAGTGGTGGCTCTATGGAAGATATATATAATAGAATTTACCGGGAGCAAAAAGAACTGTATCTGATAGAATATGAAACAGATAAAAGCAGTGATGATACGACTATGAGAAATACCTATGTTACCTATTTAGATGATGATATTTCAATGCGAAACGAAATATCTTTTACCCCATCATTCTTAAATGAAAAACCCAAGGATTATGAGGTGTTATTAAACACTTCAACCCTTAAAAACAATGAGATAGAGGATGAAATCCTAAGGATAAGGGCAATATGGGATGGGGATAGAAAAGCCATGGATGCTAAGGTGTATACGGTTGAGGCCTTACCATCAGGTGCTAGAGCTTATTTAGACGGCGGCGATATTAGAATGATTGAAGTGCCAGCAAAAACAGGGGGGTCTAACTACAGCCGAACATATAACTTCTCAAATGGAAAGCTGATTTTTGCATATATTGAAGACATTGATGCCCACCGTCTTTACTTTAAGAATGATGTGTTATTTAGATGGCGCTATACAGTTGATGCAAAACAGAGACAAAATGCCACCAATCATGATAATATGGGTGATTCACCAGCCTATAAAGAGTGGGAAGAATTTGCTTTAGATGAAGGATATAGGCTATACGGTGAGCTGGGGCAATAGAAGCCGAATCATTTGTAAGTAGGCATATAACTTGATATAATTACTTTATCTTAGCTTTTGTAGATGAAAGTTTTTTTACACTTAAGAAGTAAAAGTGAAAATAGTAAGTAATGGTGATACATTTATATTTAAGGAGGAAAAAAGTGAGATTTATTTCATGGAATATAGATTCATTAAATGCAGCCTTAACAAGTGATTCAAATAGGGCTGTGCTTTCAAGGAAAGTGATTGATACAATCATAGAAAAGGATGCAGATGTTATTGCACTCCAAGAAACAAAGTTACCGGGCAAGGGGCCAAGTAAGAAGCATATGGAGCATTTAGCCCAGTATTTTAAGGGCTACGACTATGTATGGAGAAGTTCCCAGGAACCAGCTAGAAAAGGCTATGCAGGGACCATGTTTTTATATAAAGACAAATATAGCCCAGAGGTCTTTTACCCTGAAATTCAGGCGCCAGATACCATGGATCTAGAAGGAAGGGTTATTACCTTAGATTTTGGCGAATTTTACCTGACCCAGGTTTATACGCCTAATGCAGGAGATGGCCTAAAAAGATTAGAAGAAAGACAAATTTGGGATCAGAAGTATGCCGAGTATCTTCAGAGCCTAGACAAAGAGAAACCAGTTTTAGCCACAGGCGACTATAATGTGGCCCATAAAGAGATTGACTTAGCCCACCCACAAAATAATCGCAGGTCACCAGGCTTTACGGATGAAGAGCGGGAAGGGTTTACAAACTTATTAAGCAAAGGATTCACAGATACATTTAGGCACCTTCATGGGGATGTGGCAGGTGTGTATTCCTGGTGGGCACAAAGGGTGAAGACAAGTAAGATCAACAATTCAGGCTGGCGGATTGACTATTGGCT
>CAZLPH010000128.1:0-7030 GCA_964561345.1 uncultured Candidatus Epulonipiscium sp. | reverse complement strand
AAAGGACCAGGTAGATTCGTCTACCTGGTCCTTTTTTGGGTTGAGTCCCTCTAATTTGCTCTTTAGTTTTGTGTTATTTCTCCTGATGATGGCCATTTTCTTCCTTGGGTGCCTGGGTATTGAGTTGGGTAGTTTTGGTTTAGGTCTACACCATTCATATTGGCTTTCCATGATTTGAAAAGTGATGGCTTCATATATCCTTTGGCTAAAAACGCCTCATCTACACTTACTTTCCCGTTTAGAACAAGGTCTGCCCCATCTGGATTTAAAAGGGGAACAAAAACAAATGTCACTTTATCTAGCAAGGCACGAATATTGCTTCCATTTGCTAGTCTATTTTCTTCTTCAAGTTTTACTATGTAATCAATCTGGTCTAACACCAAAACTGTTGTTAAACATTCTCTTGCATGATGGGTTCCGTTAATCAGTATTTGTTTCGGCCCCTTTCCAAGTTCCACAGCTAAAATAGGTTTTCCTTGCACAGATTGTCCAATTTCAAAAACACTTACCAAATCGGGATATCTTTCTTCTAAGGCTAGGATTGTTTCATTTTATTCATCATTATTGTATAATCCACCTTATTCTATTTGATATAATCTTTTATGTCAACTTATGAAAATGAGTGGTATACTAGAACTATTATATGACAATTAATTTAAAGGAGTTTATATGATTATCGTAAAAAATCTGACCAAACAATATAATAAAATAACTGTTTTAGACCATGTTAATTTTACCATTAACAAAGGTAGTATTGTGGGTATTATAGGCTCTAATGGTGCTGGTAAATCCACTCTTATTTCAATTATAGCTGGTATTGTTAAAGCCACACAGGGGGAGGTTATTATTGGTGATTGCCGTATTGGCTATGTCCCCCAAGAAATCACTTTGTTTCCTAATTTTACAGTAAAGGAAAACTTAGATTATTGGGATACCATCAGCAATAACCACAGTAGAAAAAGGAGCAAAGAAAATATAAGGGTAATTGCTGAAGTTGCCCACCTAGACAGTTACCACTCTCAAAAAGTCGGCACACTGTCTGGTGGCCTAAAGAGAAGGCTTAATATAGCTATTGCCCTGCTCTCACACCCTGAGATACTGATTATGGATGAACCCACTGTGGGGATGGATATTCATTCAAGGGCTGAAATCATAGACTTTATTAAAACACTTTCTTCTGATGGCACAACAATCCTTTATGTTAGCCATCATTCTGATGAAATCGAAGCATTATGTGATCATATTATTTGTTTAAACCAGGGCAAGTTAGTCTTTAAGGGGAGTCTTGATGCCCTTAAGAGCCAATTTCCTGGTGATGATATCCGTGGTATTATTTTAAAAATCAGCAGCCCTGCTACTTTGGAAGAAAGGAGCAGCAATGAAGCTCTTGACACTTATTAAATATGATTTGAAACACTATTTTAATTCTATAACAGCTTTGTTAGCTATGATTGTCTTACCAATTCTAATCATTGTAGCTGCTGTTCAAATTTCTACTGCCTTATTTGTCAACCATAGTTTTGTGGACCCTATTACCTTGCTTATTGTAGACGAGGAACAATCTTTCTACACCAACTTCTTCATCCAAAAGATTATAGAAACCCCTTCTTTACAAACAAATATCGAGATTATAAAAACCAATCAAGAAGAAGGACAAAAGCTTTTAGATACTAATAAAGGGGCTGGAATGGTTATTATTCCTGAAACTTTTACGGATGATATGCAAAAGGGAATTTATCAGCCCTTAACTGTTATTGGTAATCACAATAAGCCTTTACAAGCAACCATGATAAAAGAAGGGATGGAAAGTGTCACCAACCTAATGTCAGCTGCCCAAAGCGCTGTCTTTACAGTTATTGATTATGCACGTGAACAAGGTCTAACAGAAAATGAAATCGATCAGATCTTTCAAAAATCTGCTATTTCATTTTCTCTAAAAGCACTAGGCCGAGATCAACTATTTTCACAAACTATTAAGACACCGTGGATGGATATGGAGCCCATTCATTTTTATTTTTCTTCAATCCTAATATTATTCTTATCATTATATGGTTTGCAAGGAATGTATTTAACCATTAATGAGCGGCAAAACAAAATAACTAGGCGAATTAGATCTGTGGGACTTCCTTTATGGAAAATCTTGATTGGTAAATGGACTGCTTTAAGTTTATTTCTCTTTGCACAAGCCAGCATTATTTTATGGCTTTCTAAAGCCTTGAAACTGTTTCAAATTAAAGGAAGTCTAAAACTTAGTCTCCTACTCCTCTTAATTATTTCTGCTTGTATTAGCACACTAATCTTACTTATATCTGCCCTTTCAAAAAATGATTATGTGGCTAGTATGGCTATTTTTATTATTAGTATTTTAGGCGTCTTTATAGGCGGTGGTATTATCCCTTTCGCTTATATGCCAGATTTTATAGAGCAATTGGGCCCATTTACACTGAATTACTGGGCTAGTCAAGGCTTAACTTATGCTTTATTTACCACACAAACTGGCATTGTTTGGAAAAGCACCTGGATCATTGGACTCTTAACACTAACCCTATTGTCTTGTGTGTTTTTAATACTAGAATGGAAGGAGAGAAAACATGAAACTATGTAAACTCATATTATTGCGCCTTAAATCATATGTTAGAAAGCCTACTTTGCTAATAGGACTGACTGGATTTTTAGTAATCCTTTGGGCTATTCTTAATTTTATAAAGACAGATACAGGCGAAACCTTTGTCCTTCCTATTGGTGTTGTGGACCTTGATCAGACACCTTATTCGGATTTAATTCTTACCCGCGTGGCTAAAAAAGAATCTATTTCCATAAAGACAAGTAGTATGGATGAAGGAATCAAACACGTTAAGACCGGTAAACTAGAGGCTGTCTATATTTTAAAAGAAGGCTTAATGGATAAGATTTTGGAAGATGATCTAAGTGACATAATCGAAGTTGTAAAATCCCCTGTTAGTTTATCTGCACATATTATCGGGGAACTTTTTGCAGCTGAGGTCATGCGCCTTTCCTCCAATTCAGATGCAGCTGATGCAGTCTTAAAGCAACATAAGGACAAGACCCTAGACAATGAGGATAGGCTCTGGCAAGAGGCCTGGGACCTTACAGACGGCTATTGGGAGCCTTCCCCTATTATCACCATTGATTATAGGTCTACAGCTAGAAATTCTGCCTCTAATAGCAAAAATATAGGCATTACAAAGATTAAAGATAACATGTCAGAGATTCTACTCCTAAGTCTAATCACATTTAGTATTTTAATTGGCAGTAGTCCTTTACTTACTGAAAAACATAATGGGCTTATTACACGCATTATTAGTACAGGAACATCTCTTTGGGTTTATCTCTTAAGCAGTGTCTTAACCCTTGTGTTAATACACACCCTAGGCCTTCTAATTATTATGGCTTTTACACATCAACTGCATAGCCTCACTGGAAACCTTATACCCTACATTGTCTATATGTTTTGGGCAGGAGCCTTAGGACTTCTAACGGTTGCTTTTACTAATAAAATGCAGCAGGTCTTAATTACTATTCCCTTCATAACACTCCTTAATAGTTTGGTTCTATGGAGGATTCAAGTGTATAATGATTTAGCTAGTAGTTTGTTAGCCCTAATAATTCTAACAATTCTAATGCTACTAATTGCTACAAAATCCCTTAAAAGGATAATATAACGAACAATAGCAAGCCCTTAACTTATGAAATCATAAATTAAGGGCTTGTTAGTATTATTTTGAAATAAATAGTTGTGTCCATACATTTCCATTATCAAGGTATCCTATGCCAATATGGGTAAAGCTACCTAAGATATTTTTTCTGTGTCCTTCACTGTTCATCCATGCATTAACCACTTGTTCTGGCGTTCTTTGACCTTTAGCAATATTTTCTCCTGCACTACGGTAAGAGATGCCAAATTGCTTCATCATGTCAAAAGGTGATCCGTAAGTTGGACTGTTGTGATCGAAGTATCCTTTAGACTGGATATCTTGTGACTTCAACTTTGCAACTTTGCTTAGCTCATTATCCATTTGGAGTGCCCCTAACCCATATTTTGCTCTTTCAGCATTTGTTAGCTCAACAACTCTCATTTCAAAGTTATTAATTGAAGGGTTAACCTCCGGTGTTGGTTCTGGTGTTGGTTCTGGTTTTACTTCTGGTTTAGTTTCTGGAACCGGTGTTGGCTTTGTTTCTGGTTTAGTTTCTGGAACTGGTGTTGGCTTCGTTTCTGGTTTAGCTTCTGGGGTTGGTGCTGGCTTTGCAATAATGTCCCCACACCCAGTAAAATTATAATTCCTAAACTTATAATATCCTCTTACACTTTTGTAATTACCTTTGTGTGAGTAACTGCTATTGGCTTTGTTTACATATGTAGTAGCAAAAACTTGCTGGGATTGTAACCCTAATGCGAGGACTGTTGCACCTACAAATGATAGTAATACTGCTCTCTTCTTCATGTTCATGTTATACTCCCTCTTTCAATAATTATTTTCAAAGATATTATATCAGTAGCTGTTTGCAACTTAATAACTCTTTGTTACAAAAGTATAACATAATTATTAAATACATTTCAATAGTTATTTAATAATTATACCAGGAACATTCTTCCATATTTAAAAACCTTACCCTTCAACGCAATGGTGGGCGAAGTAAGTCCCCGTTAGGTTTCCTTTAGCTTACTAGCTAAGAGAGACCTAACAGGGACTTACCCCGCCCACCTAATGTGGCATCAAACTTATTGGCCACAACATTTCTTGTATTTCTTACCACTACCACATGTACATGGTTCGTTACGTCCAATTTTCTTCTCTTTAACCACAATCTTAGAACGGTTATAATCTTTCTTAATTCTTTCACGTTCTCCTTGTGTTAAAATTTCATTCCACTGCTCTAAATTATATAGCCATTCTGCACTAGCATCTAGCATATTTAAATATAGTGTTTCATAGTTAATTTCGAATTTTACTTGTGAATCTGCTGTTAGTGTCTCTAACTCATATTTATTTGCAATACTGTCATTAATGCCGTCTACAAATCCAAGAAATTCAACAGCAGACATATCAAATTTCTTTCCAAGATCAGTAATTGTTCCCTCAATAACCTCATCCCTATTAGAAAGAATATAGTCATAAACTGCTTTTTCCTTCATTAAATATGCTTCTACAATATCTCTATATGCTTCCTCTGATTTACTATCTTCACCGTATTTGTCCCATTGTTCATATAATGTCATTTGTTTATTCCTTTCTCAATTTAAAATCTTCCCTGTACCCTAGGCTAGACCTAAGAACTCTCTAATTACTTTAGGCATTTCTGTTGTTTCACATACTATATTATGCTCAATTTTGCGGTTATTAAGTCCCTTAATTCCGTCTGGAATGATACCACCAATTAATGCATTCATTTGTTCTACTAAGTCAAATTCATCTTTGCCCTTATAAGCCGTAGAATCTAAAGCATCCATTACACTGCTTGGGAATTTATAAGGACTTGCTGTAGAAACGATGACACTTGGTGCATTGTCTTTACTTTCGTCTTTGTAGTTCTTATAGACTGCATAAGCTACTGCTGTATGGGTATCCATTAAATAGCCTGTTGACCCATAAACTTCTTTAATCACACGTTGTGTCTCGGCATCATCTGTATAACCACCGTAGAAATCCGATAAGTTCTCTTTCATTTCGTCATTAATCTTATATTGCCCTTCAGTTTGAAGTTGATTCATAAGGTTAGTTGTTTGGTCTGAATCATCATTAGAAACTAGGTATAATAGTCTTTCTAAGTTACTTGAAATCAAGATATCCATTGATGGTGACATGGTAATATGGAAATCCCTATTTCTATCATAACTACCATCTTTAAGGAAATCATATAAGACCTTGTTATTATTAGAGGCACAAATTAAATTTCCAATTGGAAGTCCCATTTGCTTTGCATAATAGGCTGCAAGGATATTTCCAAAGTTTCCTGTTGGCACAACCACATTCATTACATCTCCTACCTCAAGTGACCCGTCTTTCATAAGCTGGGAATAGGCATGAAAGTAATAAACGATTTGTGGCACTAGTCTTCCTATATTAATGGAGTTAGCTGATGAGAAGACATAGCCATTCTTATCTAATTCATCTCTAAATCCTAAGTCTGCAAATATATTCTTGACACCTGTTTGGGCATCATCAAAGTTACCCTTAATACCAACAACGCATGTATTTTCACCTTCTTGTGTAACCATCTGACGCTTTTGTATTTCACTGACACCCTCTTGTGGGAAAAACACAATAATCTTTGTTCCTTTAATGTTTGCAAACCCTTCAAGGGCCGCCTTACCAGTATCCCCTGATGTAGCTGTTAATATTACAACTTCTTTGTCTAATTTAGAATTTTTAGCAGCAGTCATCATTAGATATGGCAATATTGAAAGCGCCATATCTTTAAAGGCTAATGTAGGTCCGTGGAAAAGTTCTAGAAACTTTAAGTCACCTGCTGTATGAATAGGTGCAATCACTGGTGTATCAAACTTGGCATCATAGGCACCTTCAATACACGCTTCTAGGTCTTCTTTAGAAAAATCTCCAAAATACTGCTTCATAATGTTAAAAGCAAGTTCTTGGTAGGTCATCTCTTTCATTTCCTCTAAACTAAAATCCATTTCTGGGATATATTCCGGTACAAAAAGTCCACCATCATCAGCAATCCCCTTTAGTATTGCTTCTGCAGCCGTCACATTCTGAGCGCCGCCCCTTGTACTTCTATATGTAATCATTTGTATTTCCTCCTCAGATACTTTATTATTCCTTATTGATTATACCACATTATATATAGATATTTCACTATATTTCTACTTTTTCTTGAATCCCCTTGCTATCATAAAAATGCACTTGCTTATTAGGCTTATATCCATCTGATATAATATAACATAAAAACACAAATCCTTCTAATCTTTTCCCCCATCTATGGAACACAAATTAAAGTCTTTGCATAATCTATAGTAGAGATTTCTCTTATGGCATACGCCTTATAAGTC
>CAZLPH010000127.1:0-7043 GCA_964561345.1 uncultured Candidatus Epulonipiscium sp. | reverse complement strand
GCCCATAGCCTTGGGAATAAAATACAACTTCTTTTTTATGCCACTGAGCCATTTTAATAATCAGTAGGTAATAAGGGATGGTTTTATTACTTGTTACGTCTTGGAGCAGGCTCCCGCCCCCACTAATTAGTAAGTCACAGTTTTTTATTGTTTTGTACACGTCTTTCATAGCCCAGCGATCAATTGCTTTCACACCATAAAACTTACTTGTTTTTTCAGGCTGATTAGATAAAACTGTAATATCTAATCCAATCCCCTTGCACTCTTGCTTTAAAGCCCCAAGGATAGAGTGAAGTACTGCCTCATCTCCTGTATTATCAAAGCCATAATATCCTGATATAACTACTCTTTTAGCTGCCATATCTTAACCACCTTTATTACTTTATTTATTGCATAAATAAGAATTAACCCGATCATCAATCCAAATATAATGCCATATACACTTCTTATTAAGGACATTATTATAGGCGTATGAACATGAGCATACGTATTGACAAGTGAGATTTGTCCAATCATAGAAATTGCAAACAATGGTAATAACTTCTCTTGTTTGCCATAGTAAAATAAAGCGATCATTAATGGATAACCAATGATAAACTCTTTCGTTCTTGGTCTTACACCTAAGATTCTATCTAATCCACTTCTAAATGCTAGTTCTAATGCTGATATTGAACCTGAATTACCTGTCCTACTTGTATAAACCATAAGAACAAGTCCCATAAGGCCCATAATAACTAAAGCAATATAGGTTACTTTGTTTGTCGCTAGCCTCTTTATAAAGTCTATGGATGTCCCATGTTTTTTATACATGTATCCTAGCAAAACTAAGACGATTGGTATTAAATGTGCTAACTTCACACCTGTAAACAGATCCATGGTAAGGCCAAAAGAAGTCCTTGATAGGAGGCCAATAATTGTAATAGCGCCTCCAAAAGAAATAATTGATGTTTTTAAAAACACTGAAACAGTTTGTTTGAGTCCCTTTGTCTTTTGACCTAGTGCCCATAGTACACCGTAAGACGGGAATATAGATGCACCAAAAAGAGCCATAAGTTTGAGGGCTAGAGTCGGCCTAATTTTCAAAAGACCAGCATATCCCACTAGGCCAATAATTCCGAGTAATATTCCGGCTTTTCTAAAGCCAACTAAATCTAAGAATAAAGCAAACACAGCAATGGCAGCTAAGCCAGATAAAAATGCCAGTATAAAATTACCTTTTGGTAAGTTATAGCTACGGACTCTATTGGTTATTGTAAATCCTTTTTTAGGAGCCATTTGTGCAAATTCTTCAATCTCATCTTTAAGTCTTATAAAATCCTCATCTATATCTTGGGTATTTGCCATTTTAAATAATAGGACTTGTTGGTTTCTCTCTGTGGCTGCTAACCAGTATCTAGAGATAATTTCTGGGGACGTTAATTTGTTCGTCTCTCCATCTGTTGTTGTGTGTAGGCGCACAATCTTATAATTAACCCCGCCTTCACTAGCCTCTTTGGCTAATTTAAATAAGCCTTTTTGTTTGGCTGAAAAAAACTCTATAAATCCTATTTGATTGTTTTGTGCTAATTCCACCATTTTGGGATCCAAATGTGCGATCTCATCTTCAAATGTAAGTCCTGGAATCTGAGGGTCTGCAAAGTATACGACACTTCTATTTGGTATATTTTTTATACTATCCATAAATGAGTCTATATAATCCTCTTCTGCTGCACCCCAAGTTTTAGCTTGTGGTGATATTGCGTACCCCATATTGGCAGCTATGGTTAAATCCTCTACGGGAAATCCCATTCCTGCTGTGCTCAATGTATTACTAGCACCTCTATACTCAATATATCTTTGTCCGTCTAAAACAAATTCTTTTCCGCCTAATTTCTGCCCTTTGATATGTGTTAATAATTCTTCATATAAACCTTCATCATTAATAGAAATATAATTTAATTCAGGTTGGACTGGATTTTCTGCCATGTTAGCGTCAGGATACATCATTGCTAATGCATAGCCTTCATAGGATGTTAACTTTCCTTGGGCCTTCCAGTTAGCAACATCACTTGATGTGTTAGGGAGTAGTGTGTTTTCCCTAACGAGTATTGTTGTTGCACCTTTATCCTTTAAATCTTGTAGGATCACTTCTATGGGTTGATCTGTTTGCTGAGCTACATCAAAAACATCTGTATACCTAATGGCTACTTGTAGATCTTTGTAGGTTTGCTCTGCCTTAATCCTTGAAACACCTGTTATACAAGATATTATTAATGATAATGCAATAACACCATAAGCACCTTGTTTGAAATATCGGTTCATATACTTCCTCCTATGAAAATATTCCCCGGATAAGTTCGACTTATTTCCCAGGGAATTATACTTGTTCGACAATCTTATTGTATCGTGTATCCGCCTCTAACCATGAAAGTTGCTCTTTTTGTTACAAGAACACCTCTTCCATCATCTCTTGGTATAATGAGAAGATGATTTTTAGGAATTAAGCCTTGTGTAATATCGGTTCCACCTGTTACATCTTGTAAGCCGCCTAATGCACCTTCAAGGGCACTTCCTTCTCCTGCACGTAATATAACCTCTGTCCCTTGTTTGCCAATAAGCTTCTCACCAGGGTCTGCATAGACAACCGTGTATGTGGTTTCCTCAGCCGTGCCACCTGCTAACTCACTCTTTAGCCTATTAACCTCACTATTTAAGATACCAATCATCTCTTCTTGAGCCTTTAGCCTATCTTCTATAGCAGAATCCGTTGGGCTGCTACCTTGAAGGCCTTTGATTAGTTTATCCACATAGCTTTTTGTTACAACAGGATCAGCACTGCTTCCTGGTTCTAGCTCTCTTGCACTAAGGGCGCCTATGTTTGATAGACCCACCATTGCTGTAACTGCCAAAACACATAGTGTTGCTATTATTCTTTTATTCATTGGTTGCCTCCTAGTTCTATAATACTGGTTCTATAGCGTAGGTCATTTGTGTCCCGTTAATTGTAAATCTTATCTTATTAGCCTTACTAATATTGTCATCTGTTCTTACTAAACCGTTGAGATACATATATCTTATACCATCTCGGATGTAAATATCTGTATCATATCCACCTGAAACGGATACAACTATATTTTTACCTGTTTCTTCTCTAAAGTCTGTCAGTATCTCGTGAAACAACATACCTTCACGGCTATCTGTAAACCCTGAGAAAGGATCCTTATTTAACGTAATAATAATGTGATCACTTTTAGACTCTTTTAGTGTCTTTTTAAAACTTGTCCACTGGGATGCATTTGTCTTAAGAATACCACCTGAGCCAGTCCCCATATGAATAACCTGGGTGTTTTCATGGGTATAGGTGTTAAACTGATTATCCCATGTTGTGTTTTTCCCTATTAATGACTTAATACCAGTATCTGTATTACCTGTAAGAATACTAAACTTTGCGTCCTTTTGCATATTGTTTGCAATTCTGTTTTTAATATTATTATCTAATGGATAGTGTTTCATACTGGTACTGCCTAAAAGGGTAAAGTCATAGGCCCCCTGGCTTACTTCTGCCCCAGGTTTCTTATGCATTGGGTCAAACTTCTCATGGGCTTTTAAGTAACTAGCATCTTTGTCCCTTGTCCCGTAATTTACTGAGATATGATCAATATACAAGCTACTTGTTCGCTCTGCTAGGTTATTATTTGTAATGGTATACATGCGTTCTAAATTTACTGCTGTTGTTATGCTATTGGGTACCGGAATTGATAAATACTTCCACCCCTTAAAGTTAATCTCTCCTGCTTGAAGTGCCGTCTTTTTACCCTTTGAATCCCCTAATTCTACTTTAAGCATATCCCCTTGTGCATTACCATAAACCCACATACCGATTGATTCAACATTGGCATCAATCTTAATAGGTGATGATAGGCTCATATAGGCAACTTGCTTGTTAGCTGTCTTGGCTAAGTTATAGATAAACTTAAGGGAAGATGTGCCGTGGTATTTAAGGTCTTTAGACGACTCTACTCTCCCTGTAATACTAGCTGAGTTACTGCCACCCCACACACCCGGTATATCACTATCTAGAGATTCTATGGCCACTGTTCTAGGCCCTACCACAATTGAAACCTTACTTTTAATATTTGGGTCATTTTTAAAGCTAGCTGTAATAATAGCTTGGCCGTTTTTTAAGCCTGTGATTTTACCCTGGCTTACACTTATGGCGCCAGAGCTTACTTCCCATGTTATTTGGTCATGGGCAATTGGTGCCCTGTATCCTGCTGCATCAATTCCCATTATGGACAAGGCCTTACTTTCCCCTACTTTAACAACTGATAAAGCTGGTGAAAGTTCTATTCCTACTGGGCTCTTTGATACTGTAACAGGTTTTGCAACCTCAATACTTCCTATTTTGGCAATCACTAAGCCACTGCCTGATGAACTTGGATAGAAGCTATTGCCTTTCCACGCTCCCTCTACACCTTCACTGGTCCACTTTAGTTGATCCTGTGGAATTCCCACTGGATTATTATTTTCATCTACTCCTTTAAGGGTATATGAAATAGGGGTTCCTATAAATGTGCGGTCATAGTTAGATGAAATTATAATTTTCGCTAGTTGTCCTGGGCTAGATGTAGTAAATACCCCTACACCGTTAGCTACTTTTCTTTGGCTGCCGCCCGATGGGTCATTCTTCACTGCTAGCTTAGAATCCCCTTCTTCTCTCGATACAAAAGTCGTTGACCCACCACCATCTAAGTGCATGGCGGTATAAACACCATGTGACTTTAATATAGGTGCTAGTTCATTATGGGTTGCCCCTATGCTCTCACCCCTGCCATCTATGGTCACTAAAAATAATGTTTTTCCATCTTGAGATGCCCCTATGACTGTTCTTGGTTGTCTACTGGCTGGTGACACTTTGTGGGCTGCTCCTGTGTAAGCCTCACCATCTTTCATAATAAGACCGCCACCACCAACACCTGCCTCAACCTCTTCTATTTCTTTTTGGAACTGATTGCCTAGGCTGAGTTTTGACTTAAGAGCAACTCTTCTGCCCACAGTAAATGATCCATCTCTAGAGATAAATCCTGGTTCATCCATTATGAGAACATAGCCATCTTGAGGAATATTAGCTGCTATGCCTGGTTCTATTATCTTTGTAATAACCCCATCCTCTACAAGCACTTTATATAACTTTTTATCCGGTGATTCTAGGGGTATTGTTGTAGGCCCATAACTTCTATCTAAATAGGCTGGTGTTCCTAGATTACCTGTTGGTTTGTTTACTGATGCAATGGTTGCTAAAATAACACCTGTGTTAGGGTCTTGTATGGTTAAATCAACACTAAAATGCCCTAGCATAATGTTCTTATCTTTACCGATAAGGACCGTTCCCATATCTTTACTAGCACCTAGGCCAATTATTTTGTCATTGTAGGCGTGTTTAATGTCCCCATCTTCTACAAGTAATCCAAAAGCTGGTGCATTTTGTTTTCCCATGTCAAAAAAATCTGCATTTACACCGGCTACAGCACCTGCTGCTTCAACCAGTGATAAGACCGTTTGCCTTTCACCTATGGTTGAACTTTCTATTGGGCGTACCTGTATGTTAGAGTCTTCAAGGTCAACTTTTAGGATATGTAGGTCTTGCCATCCTTTAGATGTTAGTCGTGAGTCCGTAATATATGTTGCACCCTTTGTAATGGTTTGAACCTTTTGTGTTTGGTGTAAAATTTCTGGGCTTGTTGCATAAATACTACTAATGCTAAATAAAATTGCCGCAAAAACACCTGTGGTCATGGATTTTTTTAATTTCTGTGTGAGTTTCATCTGTGATCCTCCTTAAATTCCTTTACTTCCTATAATAATTTGGATATCTATGTCTTTGTCCATAGAACTATCCGCATATATATCGCAGTTATCAAAGTATCTCTTAAACTGCTCTGCTTTTGCTGTGTCTTTTGCATAGATGACGACATTTTCTTTGTCATCACCCTTATAATTGGCTACCTTAACAACATCATAGCCATCACTACCGATAATATTTTTCACATCACCTGCTGTGCCTGATGGCGCTCCCCCGTTTAGGACTTCAATCTTGACATCCTTATCAATGATTTCCCCTTGGCCTATTTCACTAGTTTCCGGTTCTGGCTCACTATAGAATATTCCCTGGACAAAGTTATCTAGCTCATTCATATCTGGGAAGAAGTAAGATACATTGTTTTGATAACGGGCCACCCCTGGCATGGTGTGAAAATTAATAGCATTCGTATTGAAAGTGGATGCATATCCATAGTATTTTGGTAAATCCAATATGTTAATATCTGTTTTAACATGTTGAAACATAGCCGGGATCATTTTTGGTAAATTAGGTATATTTTCCTTACTCAGCAGTTGCTCAGCAAATGCCTTTAAAAACACTTGTTGTACATCTATACGTCCTGTATCTGATCCATCTCCGCCTGAGCCTTTTCCGCCACTTTTTCTAAACCTTACCATTTGCTCAGCCTTATCACCATTTAATATTTGTAAGCCTGGTTGAAGGTCAATGTGGAGTTTTTGGCTATAGTCATTGTAGTACATTCGCATTGGCACATCCACTTCAATACCATCCATATGATCAACGATTTTACGGAAGGCTTCAAGTTCTACTGTAACATAATTATCTATTTTTATGCCTAATAATCTTTCTATTTGCTTCACAGTGGTTTCTTTAATATTTTTTATCCCTGCATAAGCTGTCATTTCATTGAGTTTCATTGTTTTTGGTGTGCGCCTATTAAAGCTGCGCATCTTTTCGGCTTCTGTCTCAGAAAGCTTTACAATGGTGTCCCTTGGTACTGATACGAGATCCGCTGAGTTTTTCTCACTATCAAAATGAACAACAAACATCGTATCTGTCCTATAACCGTCTATGTCTACACCAAATACAGCTACATTTGTTTTTAAGCTCTCTTTCTTTTCTTCTTCTTTCTGCTTTTTCTTATCCTCACCTACTGATAAGCCTGGAAAACCACTAAACATATTGCCATCTTTATTTAAATTCTGATATGTTGCAAGTCCCC
>CAZLPH010000126.1:0-7140 GCA_964561345.1 uncultured Candidatus Epulonipiscium sp. | reverse complement strand
ATCACCAATTTTATAAATTTCTGTTACGGCTATATCTTCTGCCACGTTCTCATTTGGCTTGGTACCGCTACAAAAAATAATATGTGTGTAAGGCCCAAATTCAGCCATTTCACCACTTGGAAGTTCCACTTTTACAGAATTATCCTCATTAATCTTAATTACTTTTGTTGATGTATCAATTTTCACATTATTTTCAATTAGTCTATTCATTAAAGGAATCCTATTGTAGGATGAGATAACTGACATCACTTCTTCTGCCATTTCAACAATGTTTACATGTAAAGGCCCCCTGGCTTTTTCAACCAACATGTCGGCAACTTCACACCCAACGGCGCTACCACCTACAATTAGGACCTTTCCACCTGGAATAATGACTTTCCCATTTAAGACATCTATGGCTGTTAAGGCTGTTTTTGGATCTAGTCCTGTGATTGGTGGGAATGATGGCACAGCACCTGTTGCAATGACTAAGGCATCTGGCTTAATCTCTTCTATGGTTTCTTTGCTAGCCATTGTATTTAATCTTACATCGATACCTAGTTTATCCATCTGAGCATTGTAGTACACAATCCATTTGGCCAATTCTTGCTTATGTGGTGGTACAACACCTGGGTTTACTTGGCCTCCTATACGATCTGACCCTTCAAGTAGTATAACTTCGTGTCCACGAATGGTAAGTACCCTTGCTGCTTCTAGTCCTGCTGGCCCACCGCCTACAACCACAACCTTCTTCTTTGTTACGGCAGCTACTATTTCCATTTCTCTTTCCCTACCACATTCCGGGTTAATAGCGCAAGATGAGAAGTTTCTACCTTCTTCTCTTGTGACACATGCTGACGCGCAGCTGGTACAAGGTTTAATGTCTTCATAGTCACCTCTTCCGGCTTTGTTTACAAACTCAGGGTCAGCTAGTAAGGCTCTTCCCATCATTACACCGTCTACAAATCCTTGGTCTACTAAATGCTCTGCAAATTTTCCATCATTGATTTTTCCAACAACTAATACTGGAACATTGACAACTTCTTTAATAGCCCTGGCTTCCTTAACATTAATCCCTGGTTTCTCTCCTAAGAAAGGAATTAGCTTGTATTCATGTTCGTACTGGGTAGCCCCTGAAATTTCAAAGCCATGAACCCCTGCTTCTTCAAATTTCTTTGTAAAATAGAGAACATCTTCAAGGGTATTTCCACCTTGTAACCTTTCGTCTCCTGAAATCCTCATAATAATTGGAAAGTCATCTCCAACTTTTGATTTTATATTGGCCAATGCTTCCATTGTAAATCTAGCCCTACCGTCTAGGTCTCCGCCATATTTGTCTGTTCTCTTATTTCTAAGAGGGGATAAGAAAGACCCTGCCAACATATAGGCATGGGCACAGTGAAACTGAATGCCGTCACATCCTGCTTCTTTGGCTCTTTTTGCAGCGTCTCCAAACATTTCTATAATCTCTTCAATTTCTGGGATAGATAGTTCTCTAACTTCTTTTCCAAATCCATTAAAGTAATTGGATGGCCCAACTGGTGTTACCCCAAATGTCCAAGAAATAGATTCTGGCCCTGGGTGCATGATTTGAGGGAATACTTTCGTATCGTATTTGTGCATTTCATCTGTAAATGCCTTAAATGATGGGATTAACTTATCATCACCCAAAGTCATCGTATAGCCTAAGTAAGGAACTTTAGGATCAACCGTTACGGCGTCTACAACAATCATTCCAACGCCGCCCTTAGCTCTTGCCCGCCAGAAGTCTGTTGATTTAGGACTAATACTACCATCTTGAGCTTCGTAGCCAGTGGTCATAGGAGCCATTCCTGTTCTATTTTTAATGGTTAGGTTACTGATTTTAAGGGGTGTATATAATTTACTTTGTGTCATGTTTTCCTCCATTTTTTTGTTTTTATATTTTTTGTTAGAATGTAACAATAACACTGTGTTAAATATAAGTCAACTGTCTAATTAGCCCCACCTTTTCTAAATATTTTGCACAATAAGCCGATATATTATACATAGAAAGTGCGAGAAAAATTATATGCGAAAGGATGAGGACTATGAATATTCCAAATATCAACAGTACTACTAGTAAGGCCAATGTGACTTATAGCCTTAAAAACTTTACCCCTAGAAAACAACCTTTAGAGTCAGCTAATTTGCTGCCAGTAGCTAAAGATGATACCGTTTCCATTTCAGATGAAGCAAAAGCTCTTTTTAACGAAGAAAAAGAGAAATTCTTAGAGATTAACAATTTCTCCCAAGAAGAGCTGAATGCAATGCTTGAAAGTCATAAGGCAGCAACGGATGATTCAAATAGCCCCCTTAAAACTCAATTGCTGTGTTTTAAGATTGCAATGCGTATTATTAGTGGCGATAATGTCCCTAACAAAGATATGGCATTTTTAGCAGAGCATGAGCCTGGGATGCTCTCAAGAGCCATGCTCCTAAGACGCCACAACAAAGACCCTAAAGATCATAAAAGTTTATTAGATAATGAACAATCTGATGGGTCTAACGATCCTCCTTCCCCCCTTCCGTTAAGTGGGTCAGAGGGCGCCACAGCTGACCTTAACCCTGCTGATGGGCCAGAAATCTCTGTGGATAGTGAAACATAATCTTAATGCCTATTCGGTATTTCTCCTAGCTATATACAAGCAAGGCTTATTAATGATATACTCTAAACGACAATTAATAAGACTATTTATAGATATAGAAAGGTAATACCATGATAAAAATTGACAACCTATCCTACTCATTTCCGCAAAAAGATCTCTATCATAATATTTCATTTACAATTGAAGAGGGCCAACACTGCGCTTTTATTGGCGTAAGTGGAAGCGGTAAAAGCACACTGACAGATTTAATAATGGATCCTGATAAGTATATGTTTGAAGGGGACTTAGAGATAGACCCTGATTGGCGCATTGGATATGTCAGCCAGTTCTCAGCCATAGACAACACCAATAATCTAACTGTATTTGACTATATTGGCGGTGAATCCATACAAATACAAAATGAACTAACAGCTATTTCTACTGAAATGGAAACCTCTTCAGACCTTGAACCTTTACTTGAGCGCTACCAAGAAGCCCTTGATGCATTTGACGCTGTTGGGGGACATGATTTGGAAAGTCAAATAGATAAAAAGTTAAATCTATCCAATTTAATGGGCCATAAGAATGCAATAATTTCCCAGCTTAGTGGCGGTGAGTTTAAACTAATCCAAATCATTAAAGAAATGCTCACAAGTCCTGATCTACTTATTATGGACGAGCCTGACGTATTCTTAGATTTTGAAAACCTCAATGCCCTAAAGAATCTAATTAATGCGCACAAAGGCACCCTACTGATTATTACCCACAGTAGATATTTGCTAAACCATTGTTTCAATAAAATTCTTCACTTAGAAAATAGGGTACTTCAGGAATTTGATGGCACTTATATTGATTATAACTTCTCATTGCTTGAGACTAAAGTTGAGCTCCAGGAACTAGCCCAGGCTGATACGGATGAAATAGCAAGACTTGAGGGTGTTGTAAATAATTTCAGAACCCTTGCAACCAACAACGCTGATGCCTCTCGCGGGCGGGCTTTAAAAGGCCGGGTTAAGCTACTAGAGCGATTAGAAGCCCGTAGGATTAAAACACCTTTTGTTTATATTGAAAAACCTGATATCCGCCTGGTAACAAATAATGCGATTGAAGACACAACTGCTATTAAGGCTACTGATTACAGCCTTGCTTTTGATGAGCTACTATTAGAAAACGTCAACTTTGAGATTAAGTCCACTGACAAGGTTGCCCTAATTGGCCCAAATGGTACTGGCAAAACTACCTTGCTTAGGGAAATCTTTAAAAACAATAATGGGTCTATTGTGGTTGATAAAAACATTGAAACGGCCTATTTATCTCAACTTCAAGGTGAAATGTTAAAGGAATCTAACACCCTGCTTGAAGAGTTTTTTGAGGCTGGTTTTAAAACAACTAGTGAAATTATCACCTATCTTTCAGGCTATGGCTTTGGAGAAGAAGTGGTTAATCAAAAAATCGGCCTTTTATCCGGCGGAGAAAAAAACATTCTTCAGTTGGCTAAAATATCTTGCAGTAATGCTAACATGCTCCTACTTGATGAGCCGACAAGCCACTTAGATACTTATTCACAAATAGCCCTTGAAGAAGCGATTGCAAACTATAATGGTGGCATCTTGATGGTTTCTCATGACTTTTATTCCGTTGTCAACTCTATGGATTATGTTTTGTTAATTGACCATAAAACAATTAGAAAAGTACAGATGAGGAAATTTAAGAAAAGTATTTATGCCCGTCACTTTGACCGTGATTCTTTAGAAAATGAAGAAAATAGAAAAGCCCTTGAAATGAAAATAGAACTGGCTTTGACCAATAATGATTTTATTCTAGCCCAAGCTTTATGTGAGGACTTAGAATTACTAATTAAGTAGGAAAACCCTTGAATTTAGATTTGTTACATTTCTAAATTCAAGGGTTTCTTTATTCCCAATCTGTAAGGGTTATAGAACCGCTTACACTTTGGGCATCAATTTTTAATGAACCATCTCCATTTATGGCCTTGCCAGATTTTGAATAGTCTATTTTTGCATAGCTATCTCTTACCCTGCTAGATACGGTGGAATAATCCATCTCATATCCTGGCACTTTATCTAGTTTAACCTTTATAGAACCACTCACACTAGACCCTTTAATTTCTTTTGTATCTTGGTTTGCTACGATACGAATACTAGCACTTATGGTATCTACCTTTATTTCTTCAAAAGCTGAGTCTATCTGGATTGATCCACTAATGGATTCTGCAGAAACTTTTTTTCCTTCTTGGTAAATATTAATTGATCCACTCACGGTCCCAACTTTAAGTTGCCCCTTACTAAGAGCATCATGATTAATATGTCCACTAACACTATTAATTCTATACTCTAAATTACTTCCCCTAGGAACTTCAACAACAACGTTTCCTCTTACTGAAAATAAAAACGGCCTTTGTTTTGCTTGTTTAAAAGATAAAATACCATCTTGGTAGGATATTTTATTAGCTTTCCTTGTGCCAACACCTTGGACGCTTGTATTGTCTTGAATTGTTACCTGGTTCACATCACTCTCATAAATTTCAACGGGTAAGTTAATAGAATCTATAAGGATTTTTTCAACATCTGAAAACACCTTTTTCTCACCATTTTCTATGGGCATGTCATTTGTCATACTACTGCCAAACCAGTGGTAATTAGATCCTGAGTGTGTCATAACTTTAATACCAATACGTAAAATGGTAAAAAGTATCAAGATTAAAAGAATTAGTTTAACAATTAGCCATTGTTTTCTACTCATCTCCATACCTCATTTCAAAAATCGTCTTAATAATGGATTCGATAACAGCTGCTAAGACCCAGATAATCCAGGTGATTCCCCACCTTAAGGTTATAAAACTTATGGCAAGATAAATAAATGTTACGATTAACCAGTAAACAGACAATATGTTTTTGAAAAGTCTACCCTCTTTCGTATCCATACCTTCAAATTCTTTATTAATGGTAGCATTGTAATCTTTGTATTCTAGTGGCATAGACATATTACTGTAGATGATAATTCCTGTTGCAATGGCCGAAATAACCAGCATTATAAGAAGGCCTATTATAGGATAAAGATCCCCACCACCTAAACTATCCCCAAGTGCGGCAAAACCAATTAAGAAAACCACGCTTATAATATACATAGCCACACTTATTGCTGTATTTCTTGCATTACGTTTTCGGTAATAGTTAGCACTGCTTAGAAATTCATCTGTGGGCATTACCTCAGCAAGCATTTCATCTATATCCCCTAGGTTACTAATAACAAGGCTATATGCTTGGTTCTCTGTTTTACCCTCCTGAATGTAGTCTTCAAAGCGCTCAGACATATTGGATAAAAGTTCTTCTTTTAGCTCTCTTGCCTTGTTGCTACGCGGAATATCTGAGAATAAAACGTCTACATAGTTTTTGATTTTGCTATTCATAACATCGCCCTCCTTATTTTAATAAATCATCAATCATTACTTTAAATCTACCCCAGTCCTCTAGGTTCTCCTTATATAACTGTTTACCTTCATCCGTAATTGTATAGTATCGCCTTCTTGCGCCTATGTTCTCGTCTCCCCAGTAAGATATAATATAGCCTGCGTCTTCTAGTCTTCTAAAAGCTGTGTACAAAGTCGCTTCTTTGAGTTCAAATTCATCATTTGTTATTGCTTTGATGGTTTTATTGATTTCATACCCATAGCTGTCACCTTTTTCTAACTGTGCCAGTATTATGGTATCTGTGTAACCACGAATGACATCCGAAATTACAAGCATACCCACACCTCCTTATATACATTTTAATAGATAGTACCTCACCTGTCAATGTATATAATTAAAAAAGTGGTTTTAGTTAAAGTCATCTCACGACTTAACTAAAACCACTTTTTTTATGCTGGATAAATAATAAAATCTTCAAAGACCCTTTGCTGATACCATGAGTCATTGGCCTTCTTAAGCCAATAACCAAGCTCTCTTTTAAGAAATTCTAATGTATCTGCTTCTAAATCTTCAAAGTCTAAATTATTCATTTGGTAGGGGTCTGCAATATTATCAAAAATACAGTGCTTTTTAAATTCACCATTTTTATCTCTTTCTATAACAAAGCTATAACGGTCTGTTCTTACCCCTTTTCTTTGGTAAGCCGGGTATTCATAAAGATATAAAGTAGATTTAGGACGTTCTATCTCCGACTTGTCACCTTTTAGTAAGACATCAGAATAATCTGTTCCATCTAGATCTTCTGGTATGAATTCCTTCATTCCAGCAAGGCCTAAAAGAGTCGGCATGACATCTGGTCCACCAAACATAAGATCTTCTATTCTATGGTCTAAAACCCCTGGATATCTAACAATATAGGGAATCCTATAGGACTCTTCATAGATACTATTTTTAGGATTTTGATTATGGCTTCCCATGGTATCCCCGTGGTCTGCTGAAAACACAACAATAGTATTATCTTTTTCACCACTTGCTTCTAAAGCGTCCATAATTCTTCCAAACTCCCTATCTACACCTGAAACTGAGGAAAAGTAATACCTTACCCAATCAAGTGCTTTTGCATC
>CAZLPH010000125.1:0-7283 GCA_964561345.1 uncultured Candidatus Epulonipiscium sp. | reverse complement strand
TCAATTATTGCGTACATAAGTATACCTCCTCATCCGATACTCGCCGAATATGGTACTTAAATAAATAAGTTTTTAGGACCTCTTCGAGCGGCTAAAACACTACAAAATTATATCATGCCCTTTGATATATGTCAACATTATATCTCCTCATAAAGGGCTTTTATGTCATAGGGTGTCTTTGTTCCACAATAATCTTGTGTTAAACAAAGGTTTACACCATATTTTAATTTTATTTCTTTTTTAAATACTGTTTTGTTTTCAATGTATTTTATAAATTCTTCTTTTCCCTTGATCTCAATATTTCTATGAATACTTTCTCTCACAATATCTTGAATTTGTTTTTCAACACCTACAAGTAAATAATCATAAGAAATCTCCACATGCTCTGTTTGACAATAAGAACACTTTTGGGTTATTTGCTCAGAAAGGGATAAATTTTTCCGCTGCCTTGTCATTTGCAAAAGACCTAACTCAGTTATGGGAAAAACCCGGGTTTTTATTTTATCTTTACTTAGTTCTAGGGCTAGCTCCTGAATAACTTGCTCCTGGTGCTCCTTACTAATCATATCGATAAAGTCAATGATAATAATACCTGATAAATTTCTTAATCTAATTTGCCTTGCACTTTCCTTGGCTGCTTGCAGGTTAACCTTTAGAATCGCTTTATCCTGCTGCTTGATGGTGGTTAGTTTGGCACTATTAACATCAATAACATTCATGGCTTCTGTTTTCTCCACAATAATATTAGCGCCAGATTTTAACCAGATTCGCTTTTTAAGCGCTTTTTCAATTTGCTTATCAATATTGTAAGCACCGTATAAATTGGTTGTATCATCTACTAGCCTAACCTTGTCTTGGATTTGGGGAAGATGTCGTCCTAAAAAACTTCGGATTACCAAAGCTTCTTCTGCATGGTTAATAACAATCTCTTTAATATCTTTATTGGCGTAGTCCCTAATAACTTTAACTGGTAATGATGGTTCTTCATATAGAACCGTCTCTGCTGCCGCGCCAATGGCCTTAGTTTCTATTTCTTCCCATCTAGCAACCAATTCATCTAGCTCTAAGGACAAAGCTTCAGAGCTAGCTTTAGAGGCCCCTGTTCTAACGATGACGCCGTATTGCCTAGGGTTATGTTTTATAATAATTCTTTTTAATCTGTTTCGTTCCTGGTCATCGTGAATTTTTCTGGAGATACCAATGGTTTTCTCAAAAGGTAACAGGACAATATGTTTACCCGATAAGTTAATAAAAGCAGTAACTTTGGGTCCTTTGTCACCAGCACCTTCTTTTATTACTTGCACCATTATGCGTTGGTTGTTTTGCAGTTTACCTTTTAGGTGTTCTGGAATGTCTCTATGGTGTAAAAATGCCTTTTTAGGACCATTAATATCAATAAAGGCCGCCTTGATGCCTTTAACAACATTTGAAACTTTACCTTGATAGATTGTTCCTTGAATTTGTTTTTCATAATTATTTTCTAAAAGGATATTAACAAGGTGCCCTTCTTCGCAAATTGCTGCCCTACTATAACTAATACCCACATCGATAATAATCCTTGTTTCCATTTTACACCCCTATTTTCCACAGTGGCACAAGAAGCTCATCCTGGAAAGAAAATAATTCTTTCCTGTGAATCTGATAGCCTATTTCCAAGTTGGTATTGTCAATAAAAGCCTCTATAAACAGCTTAGCATTAAGGTTTTTGCGACTTCCTGTTAGAAGGACAACCTCTATAATATAATCAGTCTTATTTTCTCCTATTTCGAGCTGGCAAATAAATTCTTTTATATTAATAACTCTTTCTTTCTTCTTGCTTTTTCTTGTGACTAGTACTTCATCTTGCTTATAAAATTCGTTACTTTGTTCTATAAATCCATTATTTCTATTATTTTTAGGAATGGCTATAATATAGCTTGACCCGTCAATTAAAGCCATGCAAGTTTTACTACCTTCCAATAGTATATACACTTCTTGAATTTTTAAACCTTGAGGTAAAATATTATTCATTTGTTTTTTTACCCACTCTGTTTCTATAGCTTCAGCTAAGTGAAGATCCAAGTATTCCCCCTCACTCGTAATTCCAACAGACAAGGCTTGTGCAAAATACATTAATGAGTGGGGGTTATATCCTTGTGAATAGGCAATTGGGATTTTGGCAACTTTAATAGCCCTTTCGAACAACCGCAGTAAATCTAAGTGGCCAACAAACTTAATTCTACCTTCTTTAGAAAATTTCATTCTAATTTTCATAGCAAACACCTCCATTAAACACCTGTGCCCCACAGTTAGAACAAGCTTCACGGCAATGGGGTGTTGTCTTCTCTTTTAGGGCCCTTTTTGATTCTCGTATTAAGAACTCTTTTGTGACCCCAATATCAATATGATCCCAAGGTAATATCTCATCATAGTCTCTGCTTCTATGGGCATAGAACTTTGGATCGATATTTGTTTCCTCAAAGGCATCCATCCATGTTTCAAATTTAAAGAACTCTGTCCAGCTATCATAAGTAGCTCCATTTTTGTAAGCTGTGTAGATAACATCTGCTACACGTCTATCCCCTCTTGCAATAACAGCTTCAATAACACTTGTTTTTGAATCATGATAATTAAATTGTATTTGCCTACGTTTAATAGCATTCTTAAGCACTTTATGCTTAGCAATAAATTCTTCATAAGTGTCTTGTTTATGCCACTGAAAAGGCGTAAATGCTTTTGGCACAAAACATGCCGTACTTAAAACCACCCTAATAGCGCCTTGACGCTCCGGTTTTGGGATTTCAAAAAACGTGTCTACAATCTTTTCTGCAAGGCTAGCAATTCCCTCTATGTCTTCATCCGTTTCCGTTGGGAGGCCTGTCATAAAATATAACTTCACCCTACTCCAGCCAGCGTTAAAGGCTAACTTTGACCCATTTATAATATCTTCTTCTGTCAGGTTTTTATTGATCACGTCCCTCATTCTCTGGGTTCCTGCTTCAGGTGCAAAGGTTAAACTACTCTTACGCACTTCTTGGACCTTTTCCATTAAGTCTACTGATACCTGATCAATTCTCAGAGATGGCAAAGCCACGTTAACCATTTGGTGGTTGCACATCTCTAGTAAGTCATCCATAAAATCAGGTAACTGGGAGTAGTCACTGGTGCTTAAAGAGGATAATGAAATTTCATCATAACCGGTGCTATCTAGGAGCTCATCTGCAAAAGATAAGAGCTTCTCTTTAGATTTTTCCCTTACTGGCCTATAAACAACTCCTGCTTGGCAAAAGCGACACCCTCTTAGACACCCTCTAAACATCTCTAAGGTTACCCTATCATGAACAACTTGAATCCAAGGCATTATTTGTTTATCTGGGTAGTAACTATGGTCCATTTCTATAACAATTTGTTTTTTTATCTTTTCTTTTGCTTTTGGGTGATTTGGAATAAAAGAAGCAATTGTGCCGTCTTCTTTATAACTAACATCATAGTACTTCGGAACATACATCCCCTCTACTTCAAGCATTTTTTCAATAAATTCTGCTCTTTTACCGCCAGCCGCTTTATGGGCTTTATAAATATCAAAAATTCTGTCATACTGGACCTCACCCTCACCAATATAGAAAAAATCAATAAAAGGTGCTAAAGGTTCAGGGTTGTAGGCGCAAGGGCCACCCGCCATTACTATAGGGTCTTCTTCTGCTCTTTCATTACTGTAAATAGGGATATTACCAAGATCTAGCATATTTAAAATATTCGTATAGCTCATCTCATACTGAAGGGTAAAACCAATAAAATCATTTTCTTTAATTGGTCTTTGACTCTCTAATCCAAAGAGGGGAATATTATGTTTTCTCATTTGTTCTTCCATATCCACCCAGGGGGAAAATACCCGCTCGCAAAATACATCTTCCCTTTGATTAAATTGATGATATAAAATTTGCATCCCTAGGTGAGACATGGCAACTTCGTAAACATCCGGGAAACAAAAAGCAAATCTTATGTCTACTTGGTCTACATCTTTATTATAACTCCCTATTTCACCACCAATATAGCGGGCAGGTTTATCTATTGCTGTGAGTATTGCGTCTGATACCATTAATTGTGACATCTCTTTTCCTCCATGATTTGTAACTTAAGTTAAAATATCTCATCATCTACTATTATAATAGGTATTTCTATTTGTTTGGCCCCCTGATCTTCTGGGTTTATCTTCTGCATCAAGGCACTGGCCCCATTTTTAGCTTGTATCGTAAGCTCCTTTAATGATGGCGAGTATGTAATAATTGTTTTCACCTTTTCTATATTTTGCTTAATATTAGGAAGCTTTAAGAACCGAGCTCCAAATACAACCCCTGTAACAAGGGCACAAATAGTAAACTGAGTCAAAAATGCCTCTATTAACCTTTTACCTAGTGCTGGTTTCTTTGCTTCCTCATATCTTGATAGACTTCTTCTTGGATAAGTATTGGGTTGATAATTATTATAGCTCATAGACAGCCCCTTTTATATGGTTTCTAAATATATATTAAGGCGTATCAATACTTATTACAATTTTACCTTTAAACGCAATAAAACTTACTTCAAATGTAAGTAGCCAGCATTTAAAGTAAGTTTTATATCACCTTATTACTTCTCTCCAACCTAAATCTCCACGTTCTAAAGCTTTTATGAGTAGCTCCGCAGTCGCTAAGTTAGTTCCAATTGGTATGTTGTGAACATCACACAACCTAATCAACTCACCAAGTCCTGGTTCATGGGGTTGTTGTGAAACTGGATCACGTAAAAATATGACCAAGTCTAGTTGATTATGGGCTATTTGCGCCCCTACTTGTTGAACCCCACCTAGGTGACCTACTAAGTACTTATAAACATTTAAGTTTGTTGCTTCTTCTATAAGTCTGCCAGTGGTTCCTGTTGCAAATAATGTATGCTTTGCCAATATATGCTTGTAAGCAATCGTAAAGTTCTCCATTAGTGTTTTCTTTGAATCGTGAGCAATTAATCCTATATTCATATTTTTTCCTCCTAAAACATTGTTATTTCTTCTCTCATCCCGACATTAAGAACTAACCCAATCCCAATCATATTCGCAATAAGTGAACTTCCACCTGCACTTACAAAAGGAAGGGGCAGTCCAGTATTAGGTAGTAAATCTGTAACAACCGCTATATTTAAAAAAACTTGAATCCCAAGGGTTGCCATATATGTGGTAACAATAAGCTTACCTAGTAAATCCGGTGCACCTCTCGCAATCCAAAACCCTCTTCCAATTAGCAAGACAAAAAGCCCAAGAACTGTCATACTGCCAACAAATCCAAGTTCTTCGCCAATAACTGCAAATATAAAATCCGTATGTGGTTCTGGTAAATAGTTTAACTGACTAACTGTTCCCTCATACAAACCTTTACCATGCAAACCACCTGATCCAATAGCATGGACAGATTGTTTTGTTTGCATGCCTGCCTCTGAGTTATCATCACCATATAAAGTCTCCATAATACGATTTTTCTGGTATTCTTTTAATATTACCTGATTAGGGGTCTGGATATACAAAAATAGCGCTATTATAATGGGAATCCCCATGACAATAGATCCAACAATATATCTGTAGTCAATATTGCCCATATATAATTCTATCACTAATATGGCCAATATGACAATACTTGTTGATAAATCTGGTTGTATTAATATCATTATAAAGGGAATAAGTGTGTATGCTATTATTAGCAGTAGTACATATGGCTTATTCATCTTATTTTGATACTTGTCAATTATTTTAGACAAACAAATAACCATAATAATTTTGGCAAGTTCTGATGGTTGGAGGGTCATAAAACCCAGATTAATCCACCTTGCTGCACCACCTGCCTCATGACCACTCGCTAAAACAATTCCTAATAGAATTATATTAACACCATATAGGGGGATATGAAAAGCAGCAATAATATGGTAATCAACAAATGCTGCAATGCTCATCAAGATAAAGCCAACTGTTAAAAACACGATTTGTTTATTAACATGGGTTAAGGCACCCCCAACATGGACTTTTGTCGCACTGCCAATAGCGACAATACTAATTCCTATGAGGCTACCTACAATTAATAGTATTCCTATATCGATCCTTTTTAAATCATCTCTATTAATCATATTACCTTATACCCTCCAAGCTACATTCTCACATTTAATTTACTGTTTTTTTTATACTTTTTATTGGTATGTTTGCAGACAGTACTGGTGACTTTTTGTGCGTTTCATCTGTTTCCATGGCTGCAATCTCAATATTAAACTCTTCATCATCAATATCCACATACTTAGAAATTACAGCAATAATATCCGCCTTCATCATTTCTAAGAGCTCTGTTGAGCAGTTCATCCGGTCATGAATAAGTACTAACTTCAATCTGTCTTTAGCCACGTTACCTGATTGAGGTTTGCGGCCAAACAACTTCATTATATCAAACATTTCATCGCCCCCTGCTAATTAGTTGCCAAATCCAAACATTTTTTTTATTTTCCCCACAAAGTTATCATTAATATCTAAATCCAGGAAATCTACGTCCTTTCCTGTAATCCGATCTGCAATATTGCGGAATGCCTTTCCTGCAAGAGAATTAGCATCACATACAGCTGGCTCACCTCTATTTGTTGTGGTAACAACAAATTCATCATCTGGTACAACACCAATTAAATCAATTGCTAAAATCTCAACAACATCTTCTATTGCCATCATATCGCCACGCTTCACCATATTCATTCTTACACGGTTAATAACAAGCTCTGGGTTTCTAACTTCGTTGGCCTCTAGCATTCCAATAATACGGTCCGCATCTCTAACGGCAGATATTTCCGGTGTTGCAATAACAATCGCACGATCTGCACCTGCAATAGCATTTTTGAACCCTTGCTCAATCCCTGCTGGACAGTCAATAACAATATAATCAAAATCCTCTTTTAGTTGTTCACATAACTTCTTCATTTGTTCTGGATTTATTGCATCTTTGTCTCTCGTCTGAGCTGCTGGCATTAAGAAAAGACCATCGTAACGCTTGTCCTTAATTAAGGCTTGTTTAACCCTACATCTACCTTCTATTACATCAACCAAATCATATACAATACGATTCTCAAGACCCATTACAACATCTAAATTCCTAAGACCGATATCTGCATCCAAAAGAACAACTTTATTACCAAGTAAACTTAGTGCTGTCCCAATATTTGCTGTCGTTGTCGTTTTACCAACCCCACCTTTACCTGAAGTAATAACCAGTACTTCGCTCATTATAATTCCCCCTGTATCTTAA
>CAZLPH010000124.1:0-7313 GCA_964561345.1 uncultured Candidatus Epulonipiscium sp. | reverse complement strand
ATGTATTAAAATACATTCACAGTCCCTCTTTCTTTTCATATAATTTTACTATTAAGATATATATGAAAAAAAATTGGTCAATAGAACAAAATAAACTTTTACTGTTTTTGATATTCCCATATACTATTAGCAAGCTTTGCAAAACCTTCAAGAGAAAGGGTCTCTCCCCTTACAGATGCACCTATTCCAGAATCATCTAATATTACTTTGAGCTCATCCTTAGGAATATTCAGATCCGCTTGGGAAAATAGTGTGTTTAATAAGGTTTTCCGGCGCTGGGCAAAAGATGCTTTTATTAGTTTAAAAAACAAGCTCTCATCTTTCACATCAACTGGTGGCTTCTCATGAAGTCTTAGCTGAATAACGGCTGAATCCACGTTTGGACTAGGCATAAAACAGTCTCTTGGTACATTTGTGACCAAATAACTGCTAGCATAGTAGTTTAAAGCCACTGTAATGGCCCCATATTGCTTCGTTCCTGGTTCTGCGGCCAAACGTAAGGCTACTTCCTTCTGGACCATTACAGTGATGGTTTCGATTGGCAGGTGCTTTTCTAGTAACATCATAATAATAGGTGTTGTAATATAGTAAGGCAGATTTGCTACAACCTTGATTTTCTGATCTGGTTTTTCATTTTTCATTTCTTCTGTTATTAAGTCATGTAAGTCAACTTTTAAGACATCTTCATTTATTAATTTTAAATTATTATATTCTTTAAAGTTATCTTCTAGTATTGGGATAAGTAATTTATCAATTTCAATGGCTATGACCTGTTTGGCGCTTGGAAGCAGTTCCTGGGTTACACATCCGATTCCCGGACCGATCTCTAGTACATAATCATCCTCACTTAAGTCTGCTGCCTCAATGATTTGATTTAAGACACCATTGTTGATAAGAAAGTTTTGTCCAAACTTCTTTTTAAATACAAATGGATAACGTTTTAAAATCTCTTTGGTTCCTTCAACTGTTGCGATAGATTTCATTAGTATCCTCCTCTTCTTTTTTATACTAACACAATGCAATTCACATGTATAGCCTTTCCCTCTAAAATACAAATGGCTGCTTAGGGTGAGTTCTCTTCACCATAAACAGCCTTATCTTTTTAATTTTATTGTAAGCTTACTTTCTTTCAGCTCTTACATCAAGGGTTTGATCTTCTAAAATATAAACCTTTCGGGCTCTTCTACCCCAAGCCCTTGCTTCTTTATCACTATTCATATATAAATCTATAATATTTCCCTTTATGGCCCCACCAACATCACCTGCGTGAGCTATGCCATAACCTTCAACATATAGCCTCGTTCCTAAAGGAATTGTGTTTCTATCAACAGCTACCATACCTATAAAGGTAGGCATGCCGCTGGCTGTCTTATTATGCCATCTATCATTAGGTCCATGATGATAAGCCGTAGCTTCCATGTTTAGAATTTTCTTAAACTCATAGCTTTTACCTGTGTTAGGGTCTGTGATTATATTTTCCTTACCTTCCAGAACAATTTCAGTCTCTGGTTCTTGTAAGACATGAGAGCTAATTTGTGTTTCTGAAACCATTTCCCCACCAAAATATTTAACCTCAAAATCCCTGGTTACTTTTCCATTCTTCCCAGCTATCTTGACTTTACGTTCTCCTGGTTTTAGGTCTAGTGTTTTCTCTATCTTTACGTCATAAGGTAGATCTGCTTCTTTGGTACGGACTATGGTCTTTTCTCTTTGTATTACTATCTCTATTCCATCTTCAATTGAATCTGATCCTTTGGGGCTAACAACTGCATTGTCCCCAAGAACAATTCCTTGCTCTTGTACAAACTGATCAACTGTATAGGACTTTGTAATTACTTTCATTTTGACATTGTCTAGATTTAGGACTACTTCCGGGTTCCATCTTGTAATGATGATGTCCATTTCATCTTCAATGGATGTGGCTATGTTTACTGATAGCTCATCCTTCTCTTCTAAGCTTATGTCATTGCTAGCTAAAAACTCTCCCACTAGCACCTCTGTTGTTTCGTATTGAGTCACCTTTCCATTATCAGTTATTGTAACTGACTTAGATTGTGGTTGGTATGCTGCTATTGTACCTGTTCCTAGTACAAATAATGCCACAATCAGTAAAGCGATTCTGTTTCGAATTTTCATAACTTCCTCCTTGTTTTTTGCACACTTTAGAAAATAAAAAGTAAACACTTTTTGTTATTTTTTCTAAAATAGGTTCTACGCCGGTTTAACCTGTTTGGTTTGCCTTATTGTTATAAACCCTGCGCTACATTTTGATTCCTGTTTTGATTTCCCCTTTAATTCCTCTAAAGGGATTCTGAATTGGAAGCAAATGTAATTTCAACTTCTTAACAATCACACAAGAATTGTAATATACTCCGAAACATATTGCAAGTTTTTCGTAATACTTTTTTTGTTGTATCCTTTTAAAATATGTTTTATCTGTCCTTAATCCCTTATTTCATGGGCTTTTACGTGTTCTCTAGTTTTAAAAGCATTTTTCAATTTAATATTTCTGTAACATTTTATTAATCATAATATTGCTAGATTAGACCCTAGCTCCAGCATTTTGTCACCTATTAAATGGGTTTGATGGATTATACTTGAATATTATAAAGCTGTTTAAAGCAAAAACAAAGGCCAGTTTGGATACTATGACAGTATCCAAATGGCCTTTGTTAATATTTTTATTACTTTTGCCGGTCTTATCTTTGGGGACGGTTAATCATTCGTATATGTTTTACCCCTTTTTAACAGAGCTACTTTGCAATGTTAAATAAACCTTTGGCATTTTTAGACGTTATACGTGCAACCTCTTCTATGGATATGTTTTTTATTTCTGCAATCTTTTCGGCTATATGAACCAAATAAGTTGAATCATTCCTTTTGCCTCTATGAGGCATGGGGGTTAGGTAGGGACAATCTGTTTCAATAACAATAGATTCCATTGGAATTTGTTCCACTACTTCTACGCTTCGTCTTGCATTCTTAAAGGTAAGTGTTCCACCTACGCCTATATAAAATCCTAATTTAATATATTCTTGGGCCATTTCAGCACTTCCCGAAAAACAATGAATTACACCTTTACTTAAACCACTTTGGCTAATCATGTCAAAAGTCTCTTGGGCGGCATCTCGGCTATGCACAATAATTGGTAAATCTACCTTTTTTGCAAGCTCCATTTGCCGCTTAAACCAGATCTTCTGAATTTCCCGCGGGGAATGTTCATAATAGTAATCCAGGCCAATCTCACCTATTGCAACTACTTTGGGGTGCCTGGACAGCTCCTCTAAATGTTCAAGGATCAATCTTCCTTCATTAGATGCGTCTAACTCCTCTACACTGTGTGGGTGTACCCCCACACCTGCATATATAAAAGAATATGCCTCGGATAATTGTATTCCTTCATTAGAGCTGCTAATATCTGCAGCTGCATTAACAATATAGTCTACTTTGTTTTTTGGCATGGCACGTAACAGCTCATGCCTATCTTCATCAAATCTGTCATCATCGTAATGTGCATGTGAATCAAAAAACATGTGGTATTCTCCTTTCGGTTTTGGACCTGGGACGGTTAATTAAATTTAGTAGTTCTAAATTTGGGGGACGGTTAATTATTTTTCTTAGTATTGTATTATATTAACTAAATTTGGCTATACTCTCAGATGTAGATATTGGTGTCCATATACATATAATGAAGGAGAGAGATTTATGCCAAGAATAGCTAGGGGTAACAACGAGAAGTTTAAACTTCATATAATGGTAAGAAGTATTAAAGAACTTGATTTATTTAAGGAAAGCTCAGATAAGGTTAAATACCTTTCTATTGTGAAAAGAGTCCAACTCAAACATGGCTTTAAGGTCTATGCCTATTGCTTAATGAATAACCACGGGCATCTCATTATTGATTGCGCAGGCGCTGATATTTCAAAGGCTATGCATGCCATTAATCTTTCCTACGCCCGGTATTTTAACCGTAAATATGACCGATACGGCCATGTCTTTCAGGACCGTTTTAAGAGTAAAATTATTGATACACATAGATATTTAGTAAACTTATCTGCATATATCCATAATAACCCAAAGGATATATCTAAGTATAAAGATAATGTCGAGGCATATCCTTTTTCGAGTTTCAAAGAATACCTTAATAATACTGATACTTTCGGCATCTTATCAAAATCTCTTTTATCTAACATTGTAGACTTTCATATCAAAGAAAAAGAACAAGCCTATTTAACCCTTGTGAAACAAAGTAATGATCCCCTTGCTATAGATGAGGTAGAGTTTGCTCACCCTAAAACTGAATACGTAAACCATAAAGAAGTAATTAGCAAATACAAAAGTTCCAAAGACGTTATAAACCATGTGGCCGAAGTTTTAAAGCAGAACCCTCAGGATATTTATATAAAATATCGACGCTCATGTAGCACAATCCGTGCATTATCTTGTGTTTTTATGGTTACCTTCTGTAATATGAGTCAGCAAGAAATATGTGAAACTCTTGGTAATATAAGCCCATCAGGTATTTCTTACTTAACATCTAAAGGATTGGAAATACTTTTGAAAAACCATAAACTCCTGGCAAATTTTCTTGCTCCTTAGATTTATAAGCACAGTTATGCCTAAAATTAATATTAACATATAAAGGCTTTTTTGTGGTGTCCATTATCGAAATTAAATAGTAAGGCGAAATAGAGGCCCATTCTTTTTTCAAGAATGGGCCTCTATTTCGTTTAAAACATATCATCTTGATTCTTTCTGCCCTGGAACCTATCTTATTTGATTAACCGTCCCACAGTCAAGGTCAAAAAAAGAGACACCCTCAAGGCATCTCTCAAATTTTAAACTTAAAATCCACGCACTTGATGTCGACAGACGTTTCTAAGCGTTACCTTAGCAGTTAATTCGGATCAAGCACCCTCGCGGCACATAGAAGGTTTTACTTAGTGCTGCTTCCTTCCGGACCTGACACGCTTCATAAATTTCTATTGCGCAAGACTCAATCGTCATCATCACTTACTAAGGGCAGACCTTACAAACGAACTGCCTCGACCAAGCATCACCCCTGCTATAGCGGATTGCAGGTACAAGGCGCCGCTAACTCCCCGGCTAGCGTGGAAAATGGCCGACATTTACATGTCGCACTTATTAGTATATATGCTTTAGATTTTCCTGTCAACCATCATTTCTTGGATTAACTTGTTCTTCTTTTTCTGTTCTCTCATATTATGGAAATACTTCTTTAGTATTTGGCTAGATTGCTCTTCTAAAACACCTTCAACAATATCTACCTGATGGTTTAATGTATCTAATTGCAGGATGTTGATGACAGAACCTGCAAATCCTGCCTTAGGACTCCTAGCCCCAAATACTACTTTAGGTATCCTTGCTTGAACAATAGCGCCTGCACACATAGGGCAAGGCTCTAATGTGATATATAAGGTACAATCCTCTAGCCGCCAATCTCCTATTTTTCCCGCGGCTTCATTAATGGCTATAATCTCTGCATGGGCCAAAGGATTTTTATCTGTGTTACGCCTATTGTATCCTGTGGCTATAATTTCTCCTTCCATAACTATAACTGCACCTATAGGTGTTTCATCTAATTCGAAGGCCTTCTGAGCTTCTCCTAGAGCTTGCTTCATATAAGCGACATCTTCTAACTCAAACATCCACTGACCATTCCTTCCTATCATTATTTTATTTCAACATATATAAAATTAGGCTGAATATAATTAAATATGCACATTCTGCCCCTATTTCCATATTTTAGTATTAGTAGTCATAAATACAATAACCTTGGAGTGTGATCCATATATGTCTAATTATTTTTATCGTAAAAACATAGTACCTACTACACCTGAAACTATCAATAATGCTGAACCGTCCCCAAGCGCGGATAATCTAACCCCTCAGCTACCCTATTCTCAAATGCAAGATATCGTGACCGATATTGTTGAGCTCTATCATACTGAAATTAGAAATATGAATATGTATCAACTCTTACCAGAACTGGTTCCTAATATGGAGGAAGAAGAAATTATCACTGATATTATAGCTCATACCAAGAATAATGTCCTTTATCTTGAGCAAATGTATCTTGGCCTTACAGGCGACACCATAGATCAACTTTCTATGCCCCAGCAAGAGTTCCCCAAGCTTACCTATAAGGAACTCCTGAGAAACACATTGTTCTCTAAAACTGACACCCTAGAGCAATACGAAACAATCTATAGGCTTATTCCAATACAACCTTATAAAGACGTCCTTTTTGAGATAATCATGTGTCAACTTAAAGATGCTAGCTCTACTAATTATCTAATTTCTATACAAACACAAATGTAATATTAATCCTATACTTTATTCCTTTTGAAAAGGCACTGTGGCCCCTAATATTAAGATTCCACCAAATACCTGAATAATATTCATGGTTTCACCAAATACTAATGCAGAGATTATAATGGCTGATACAGGATCTATGTAACTTAGCATGGCCACAGACTGGCCTTTAATTTCGGATATGGCTGTAAAGTATAGTAAATACCCAATGCCCGTATGAACAATCCCCAGTGCAACTATTAGTACCCAGCCCATTCCATCCATACCACTTATATTTAAGCCCCCCTGAAGTAAAATACTAGGTAAAAGAACTAAGGTAGCTACGACTAATTGAATTAATGTTATTTCAAAACCCCTTAGTCCTTTCATTAACTTATTAATGAGCATAACACTTGCATAAAGTCCTGCACCACCAAGAGCGTATGCAACCCCCTTAGTATGTTGGTACAACTCCCCGCTACCACCACTAACATTAATCACCAGAAATAACCCTACAATAGCAACAGGAATACAGGCTAGCTTAAGTGGTGTAAGTTTTTCTTTCAAAATAATAGGGGTTAGTACAAGGGCAAATATAGGTGCAAAATAATATCCTAAAGTGGCATTAGGTATGGTGGTATATTTATACCCTTGGAATAACATAATCCAGTTAAACCCTATTGCTGCGCCTGATAAGGTTAAGAGATGTATATTAGGTTTAATATTTTTCCACGATATTTTTTGTTTTACCATGAATCCTGCTACTAATAAGAACATACTTCCTATTAAAGCCCTTAAGAATGCTATTTCTAAGGAGCTTAGATTGATCCCTTTTACAAAAACACCTATGCTGCCAAACATGATCATAGCAGTTATAATTTTAAGTTTTCCCTTCACTTCCATCCCCCATTTACCTTGTTACTGATTAAAATGTTATATATTGTCTTATATTATACTTTACATTGGTCAATTTGTCATTAAAGTGATAGGCAACAATC
>CAZLPH010000123.1:0-7338 GCA_964561345.1 uncultured Candidatus Epulonipiscium sp. | reverse complement strand
TTGCATACCAAAAATAGGCATAGCTATATGTCCGTCACCTTTCAAATCAGAGCACCTCTTTTTTGTTAGGAATAGGTTATAGCCTTATTCTATTTCATAAAATCACTCAAGTCAACCAAAACCCTTTACTGTTTCCATGTTTCTTTGGGCATAAACACTAAAAGAACTGGGGATGCTGAGCCGTTTGGCAATGAATACTCTAAAGTCCTTGTTTGTCCCGCTTTTACAACACCTAACATAACACCTTTGCTGTTGTGTCCCATAAAATACCCTTTACTTGGGGCTAAGAAAGCATCTTCTCCGTCCCACTTTAAGGCTCCTCTAAAAAGACCGGCCCTTGGGTTTAGCATAATCCCCGTATCTTCTGTTGCCGTAATTTCAATCTTGTAGTTAAGGGCAAAGCCTCCCTTATTCTGTACTTCTTGGCCTGTGATTGCATCGTAGCCATTTACCCATTCTTCAGTACCTGCCCCTAATATAAGCTTTGTTGGCTCGTCATTATCAACATGTACTTTATGATAAATATCTGTCTTATCATAAGTTCCTCTAGGGTGGGTGTCCCTATCTAGTTCTGGTAAAAATTCAATCTCATCTATATGCGCATTTCTGCCTAATGCAGCTGTTGTTAGTGTCAGATTCCCTATAATATTAAAATCCATTTGGACAGAGACCACTTGGCCTTTTTCCCACTTTTTAGGATTAGAATCATAAATCATCATCTTCTCGCCTGGTGCCAAAGAATACCCTATTGGTTCTGATCCATTTAAATAGTCATATATAACTTGTTGCCCTACAAACAAAATGTCTGAAGATGGTCCTTTGTCTGCCCTATTAGATAAGGTAAAGATAACAGGTTCATCCGATGTATTTTCTGCCACTAAAACAACCTTTTTAGGCTCTGCTAAATTTTCTTCTTCTGTAAAACTATTGTGGTGATGAACGAGTATTCTACCTGGCCCACTAACTGTGTCTCTATAAAGGACCCCATTTTCTTTAACATTTTCTGGTGAGTTACTAATAAATAATCTACCAGCTTTAAATGATGTCTCGTTAGATTCAACAGTCTTATAGATTGCATAATTTTGATTGTTAAAGTTATCAATAATATCCCCTGCTTGTCCTTTTGTAAATCTATATTCCATCTCGTGCTGCTTAATGTCATTGCTTATCTTAACAATTGTTTCTTTGGCATCTGACCAATTACCATAATCATCTTGCAATTGAAGTGTTACAATGTAGTCTCCTTGGTGGAATATATGCTGTGGTTTCTCAACCACTGCTTTACTTAAGACTTCCCCTACTTGTCTGTAGGTCCATCTGCTTGCTTTTATGCCCTCCCAGGCTTCGTTCTCATAAGTATATGTGAAGTCTAAAAGTTCTCCTCTGGCATAAGTATCTTTCGCCGGATATAGGCTGGTGATAGCAGGCTTTTGGTTTGGGTGGATGGTAATTTCTTGTGTTTCCCACTCGCTCCAGTTTCCTTTGCCTGCTTCAACTTTTAAAGATACCAAATAACTACCTGCCCTTGGTGTCCTAAACATATTTGCAAGCTTATCATTTGTTTTTGTTTCGTCAAAATCAATCATCCATCTTGTGGCCGTTATAGGGCGACCCTTCTCATGGAAACTCTCATCAATAGCCTCTATGGGTTGTCCCGCTATGTAGTGTTCCTGTGCAAAGGAAAACTTTGGAATAGCCGGTTTTATTATTTCTGGTTCATAGCTTCCATCTTGTAACTTAATGAGAGTAATACTTCTTGTTAGCTCATCATAATCTGTTTGGATATCAAACAAATCTGCTGTGGTCCTAAGGGGTAAATAGGTCATACTATCGATAATAATAGGTGTGTTCTCTATTTGAATCTGATCTCCATTTATATGCGCCTCTTGTTTGCCTATTGTCACTTCAACCATGATGCCGTCCTTAATAATCGTTACTTTTTTAGCCTCAGGATTCCAATCTACTCCTGCTTCTAAAAGCATATCAGCCATAAATCTAAGAGGGAGATAAGTTCTTCCCTCTATTACCTCCGGCCTTGCTGTTAGGGTATATTCCTCTCCGTTAATCCAGGCTAAAGTACTATCTAATTGCAAAATCATCTCTCTTTGATTTGGGAGCTCCTGTATTAACTGAGTCTCCCCCTCTTCTGGTTCTACTGGTATTTCCTCTGCTTGCAGTATGTCATTTCCTTCTTTTATTTCTTCTACTTGGTCAAATATTGTATTTTCTATAGGCTCTACTTGGTCAGCAAAAGCAGTAAAACTACTACTTACAATTACAGACACTGCCAATATTAAGGTCAATTTCTTTTTCATAATAACTCTGTTCTCCTTCTAAGTATGATATATATTTTATTTATTTATCATACCCCATTCAAACCCATTTCACAAGGAAATGGGTTTGAATGTATTCATAACTTAATATTAGCCTTTAATTAATATTCTAATGGCCTCAATCGTCACTTTAATAGCCTCTGATGTATCATGATTCTTTGGATTATCTAGTCCTAATTTTTCTCTTTCTTGATTCCAAACCGTTGATAATACGCAGCCTGCTTTGACGCCTAGTACAGAAGCAACTGCAAATAAAGTTGAACTTTCCATCTCCGACGCAAGACATCCCGCCTTGATCCACGCATCCCATTGATTATTAAGCTGATAAGATACTGGCATTCTATCCGGGTCATGTTGACCATAAAAAGAATCTTTACAATGGACAACACCTGTATGAAAAGTCTTTTTTAGATTTTCACAAGCCCTTACTAAAGCTAATGTTACATTAAAATCTGAAATAGCTGGAAACTCAATTGGTACATACTCTTTCGATGTTCCTTCTGCCCGGATAGCCCCATTTGCAATAACAATATCCCCGCCAATAACTTCTTTATTCATGCCACCACAAGTTCCAATTCTAATAAAGGTTTCGACACCGGTCATAACAAGTTCTTCTACACCAATGGCTGTTGAGGGCCCCCCCATACCTGTTGACATAACAAGAACCTTTTCACCGTCAATTTCGCCTATCCAAGTGGTATATTCTCTTTGGGCACCTATATATTTGGCATTGTCTAAATAAGATGCTATTTTTTCCACTCTTCCTGGATCTCCTGGTAAAATGGCATACTTTGCACCATGTGAGTCATCTAGTCCTATATGATATAATTTTTCCATTCTTATCCCTCCATTTTCTGTCCTTTATTCTTATTATACACAAAAAAACAGTATTAAACCAACTGGCTTAATACTGTTATCTCTTTTAATATTGTTTTTCTGTTTTGTAGTCACTTTTATTTTTAATCATTGAAATTTCGATTCCTTTTTGAACGGATGGTGCATCGTATGTTGTATCAATAACAACCCACTGATTACTTTCACTTAGGTAAACCTCGTTCCATGCATGGTACTCTGTAATATCCTTGTTGTATCCCATGATCATTTTTGTTGGAACACCTACGCTGCGCATCATAGCTGCGTATAGCACTGAGTAATCGAAACAAATTCCTGAAGATGTGTTTAAAGTTGAATCTACTGAAGGAACATATCCTGCTGCTACTGTAGCTGCTTTGTTATTATCATATTTAACCTTGTTTGTAACAAAATCATATATTGCACTTGCTTTTGCTTTATCTGTTGTAAGGCCTTTTGTTAACTCTTGGGCCTTTTTGATTGCGTTCATATTATTATTCCAGTTAATCATATCTATTGATTGCAGATAAACCGAGTTTTCATTGTTTGCTTTAAGGTTTACAGTTTCGCTTGTTACTAGTGAATACTGATTACCTGAAACGTTCTCTAAAATAGAAACTGTGTAGTCACCATTACCAGATTGTAAAGGAAACTTACCATTTGCTTTAAGGTCGTATGTATATTTTACAGACCCTTTTGCTACCATTACTTTAATTTTTTTATTTTGAGGTGATTGATAACTAATATCTACAACACCATTATTAACTTGATTTTTATTGATTGTTGCTGTCTGTCCATATACCATTGTTGGGATTAACATAACAGCTAGAATAGTCATTACTTTCAGTTTATTAGTTTTGAACATAATAAAACTCCCCTTTCGGTAACTGGCTATCTTCTTATTTCTAAGGAAGACCCTATAGTTTTGCGACGCTAGCTTTCGCTAGGTTTGCCTTTATCGGTGGAAAGCACCAGATAATATTTATTTACTTATATCATACCATGCCCTATGTTATTTGTCAATATTTTCTATTCTTCTATTATTTTCCCCTTAATAATTAGCCTATGGCTTGGGTTAACCTGGGGATGGCAGGTTATAAGGGTTACTTCTTTATCTTTTTTGTTGCCTTCTAGGACCCATGTTTCTTCCGGTTTTACATATAGCTTCTCAACAACTTGGTAGGTGTATTCCTCAGCCCCATTATTGAGACCTATCTGGTCTCCAAGGTCAACTTCATCTAGGCGATTAAAGATACTGCCATAGGTACGGTTTCTATGACCTGCTATGGCATAGTTACCCACTTGTCCTAGGCTACCTGTTTTCTCTACACTGGCCACTGACTTTCTTAAGTTAGCTTTTGTACTTCCTTGAAGGATTGGTAGAGCCAGGTCAATCTTATTAATGCTAAGCATTCCTTCTATGCCCTTTTCACTAAACTCTTCTCGTCTATCTGCTATTGCTACTTCTAATTCTGATTCTGCCAAATCTTCTAATCCTAGTTCCTCTTCTATCCCTATATGCACCTCCTCAGTATCTGTATTGTCATCTATTAAAATCAAACTCTCTTCCCATTGACCCATTAACTTTTCTTGTCTATAATCTAAAAACATATCTGATACCTTAGGATATGCTATAACCATTAAGCCTGCTATAATTAGCAAGGCAGAAATTGTTTTATTTTTCATCCTACCACTCCAATCATTATCCTATGTCTTTATTTAATTATAACAAAAAAGCAGAGAATAATCTCTGCTTTTTCTTAATCTTCTCTTTCTTTTGCAACCACAACAAAGCGGCCGTTATTTGTATGGTAGGCGCAGGTGGAAAGGGTCATTAGCTCTTCCCCGTACTCCGCCCCTAGACCTGTTTCAAATAAGGACATCTCTTTGACCTTTGAAACATAGTTATCAAAGTCTGCTTGATCTTTAGCCTGAATAAAGTCATGATAGTTAAAGTTCGAACTCTTATAAACCTCTGCTGGAAAAACTGAGATAATATCATAGGTTCGCTTCTCATCAAAGGTGTAAAACTCAATACTAGGATGGGCCTTCAAAAAGGCTTCATCTTGGTAAGAGAGTAACTGGGCAAACATAGACCCATTCTTCATATTGTGGCCGTGAATGAGAAGGTTGTCCGTTGGGGGTTCTAAAGATGATTTGCCATCCAAAAAAGGCACCCCGCTAACAGAGTAGTCTTTCTCAAAGTTCCTATAAAGATAATACTCTGGCTGCTCTGGGGTATGCATAACTGGGTAGTTAAGGCTTGTCCCTGGAATAGAGAGCCAGGCTGTAATATCATTGTTTCTATCATACAAGTCATCAAAAATAATGGTCACCTCTGGTTCTTTTTCTATGACCTGGTCTCTTGCTACTGATAGCTCAGGCTTCTCCTGCTTAATTTTAACCCCTTCTTTATTGCTATCTTGAAATACTTTCGCTAAATCCTCAAATTCATTACTAGCTTGTCTAAGGGAATACCCATAGACGAGTAATAAAGTACCAGAGCTAGCAGATATTATTAGCAGGATACTAATCATTAGTGTAAGGGTCTTTTTCTGAATCATACGCCCTCCTTATAGGTGTAAAACAGCAGGCACAATATTAAACTGTGCCTGCTGTTTGGATCTTATTAGTTATAACGTTTCTTTCTAACAATTATCAGTCCTACTGCGCTAAGAAGTGAAACAATAAACAGTATGGCTAGTGGCAATACTGGCATATCATCCCCTGTCTTTGGCACTGTTACTGATGTGCCTCCTGTTGGTACCTCATCATCCACATCTATGGTGCCAAGTGGAATACCATCTTCGTCTACATAGATAAATGAGCCATCAGGATTTTCTATCTTTGTATACTTACCGCGTGGTACACCATCTTCATCAATTAAGACAAACTCATCCGGGCTATCTGGATCACTTGGATCTGGCGTCTCCCTTGGTCTGTATCTTGGTGGATCTGCTGGATCTGGACTGTCTGGATCTACTGGGTCCGTTGGTTCTGGACTGTCTGGATCTACCGGGTCCATTGGTTCTGGATTCTCTGGATCTGTTGGGTCCGTTGGTTCTGGATTTTCTGGATCTGCTGGGTCCGTTGGATTTGGTTTCTCTGGATCTGTTGGGTCCGTTGGTTCTGGATTCTCTGGATTTTTTGGATCCGTTGGATCTGGTTTCTCTGGATCTACTGGGTCTTTAGGCCCTGGTCCTCCACCACCACCTGGTTCCACTGGATCATCTTCTGGCACATAAGTGTTTGTAATAGTTAATCCATCATCTGAAATAGACTTTTTATAGCTATACGGCACTTTTACTTCATCTACTGTGTAGGTGTAATCTACGCCTTTACTATCCGTTAAATCCAAGTCCATCCAAGTGAATGTTAACTTACCATCTACTAATTTTACCGGCCAACCATAAGCTTGACTATCTCGGTATAGCTGTAGCTCAATTGTCGGCTTTATTGCCGGTCCACCCACCCACTTTTTAGTTCCTGTTACTTCTGTTTTAGGACTTACATAGGTGTTGGTTACGGTTAGGCCCTCTGCTCTACTAATATAGTTATCTGGTGTATCCACCTCTTTAACTGTATATTCGTAGTCTCTACCAGCCCTATCAGTCTTTTCTAAGTCTTTCCAAACATACTCATAAGTTCCATTACCCATCTCAACTTTAAAACCATTTAAAGCTTCTCCATTCCTATATAACTGAAGTTCTATGGTCGGCTTTGGACTTGGTCCATTAATCCATACTTTTCGTCCTGTCATATCTGTAAGAGGGCTACCATAGGTATTAGTTACAGTTAGACCATCTTCTGAGTTTGATTTACCATAATTAGTTGGTGCTTCCACTTCATCTACTGTGTACTTATAATCCTCACCATCTTTATCTGTTAAATCTAGGTTCTTCCAAGTATAGTTTGTTGTTCCATCTTTTATTTCCACTGCCTCACCTAAAGCTTCACCATTTCTATATAACTGTAATTCAATGGTTGGTTTTACTTGTGGCCCATCTACCCATATTTTCTGAGCCGTTACTGTTGTCTTTTTTCGGGTATTCTTTACATAATACCCATAAGCACCAGCATTATCTGATCCCACTCTTTGGTTCACAACAACTTCAATAGCTGCCGTATTTACATCAAAGCTAAAACCATTAGG
>CAZLPH010000122.1:0-7340 GCA_964561345.1 uncultured Candidatus Epulonipiscium sp. | reverse complement strand
AAACCACTAAACATATTGCCATCTTTATTTAAATTCTGATATGTTGCAAGTCCCCCTATAACGACAGCTGTTCCTATAACAAATGTCGATAGCATAATGGTTGTAAAGCGGCGAATTAGACGCTTCTTTGCACCTTTTTTTAACTTTCGTTTTTTTGAATTCATTTTCTTCACTCCTATGGATCATTAAATGGTTAAGTTTAGAAGTATACCTTCATTAGACGGTAATCTTCTTATTTAGTTCCGTTTAAGTCCTTTTATATGTTTTTTGGCTGTTTATGTAATCTAATCACCTTATTATTAAAGATAAGATGCCACTGTTTATAATACCATAACCCCTTATTAAAAGAAAGAGTGCAATTCTTACATTATTGTGTCATTTGTTAAAAGCTTCCTTATCAGTGTATAATATAAACAAATACAACTTTACAGGAGGAGTTTAATAATGACAATCAGTTCTTATATTTCCATAAAAAATGGCCTACTTAGCCTGGCCAAAGAGGGCCTGACAGATGAGTTTTAATAATAAGATTGTCCTCATTACAGGCTCTTCTAGAGGTATCGGAAAGGCTATTGCTATGAAGTTTGCTTCTTTAGGGGCAACGGTCTTCCTAAATGGTAGCAAAGACAACAAAGCCCTGCTCTCTACCTATACTGAAATGAGAGCTTTAAGTGCCAATGTCTTTATGCATTTATGTGATGTTTCTTCTTATGAGTCAACAAAAGAGATGTTCGATTATATTCATGCGCAAACAGGACGCTCTGTTGATATTTTAATCAACAATGCAGGGATTTCTTCTGTTGAGTTATTCACAGATATAACACCTGATATGTGGACAAATATGTTAAACACAAATCTTTCCTCTGTTTATAATTGTTGCCATATAGCACTTCCTAGTATGATCAGCAAACATAGTGGCTGTATTATTAATATTTCTTCTATCTGGGGAAACGTAGGTGCTTCTTGCGAAGTGGCCTACTCAGCTACTAAGGGCGGTATTAACAGCTTCTCTAAAGCCCTTGGCAAAGAGCTAGGCCCTTCTAACATTAGGGTTAATGCCATTGCCTGTGGCTTTATTGATACAGGTATGAACAGTTATCTATCTGAGGTGGAAAAAGATTCTTTTATAGAAGAAGTCCCCTTATGCCGGGCCGGTAGGCCTGAGGAAGTCGCAGACCTTTGTGTCTACCTTGCCTCTGAGCAGTCTAGTTATTTAACAGCCCAAGTGATTACACTTGATGGCGGCGTACTTTAATATGTATATGGTATTTTTAAAAAGCAAAAGTGCCAAGGTTTCCCTTGGCACTTTTTGTATGTTCGAAGATTCTTGCAAGCAAGAAATATTATCTCTTTGAGAATTGTGGCGCACGTCTAGCACCTTTAAGTCCGTATTTCTTTCTTTCTTTCATACGTGGATCACGTGTTAAGAAACCAGCTTTTTTAAGTGAACCTCTAAGTTCCCCATCAGCTTGTAGTAAAGCACGGCTAATACCATGACGAATAGCACCTGCTTGTCCTGTTGTTCCACCACCGTGTACGTTTACTTTTACATCAAACTTGCTTAATGTATCTGTCAGTACTAAAGGTTGTTTTGTAATTAATTTTAAAGTTTCAAGACCGAAATAGTTATCGATATCTCTCTTGTTAATTGTAATTGTTCCGTTACCAGGTACAAGGTACACACGTGCAATGGATTCCTTACGTCTACCTGTTCCGTAATATCTTACTCCTGCCATTATGAATTCCTCCTTTCAGGTTTGCTGATATTAAAATGTTAGTTCTTCTGGTTGTTGTGCTGAATGGTCGTGTTCTGCTCCTGCGTACACACGTAACTTTGTCAGCATTTTTCTTCCTAAGCTGTTCTTTGGAAGCATACCTTTAACTGCTAACATGATTACTCGGTCTGGGTGTTTCTCTAACATTTCACGTGCTGATACTTCCTTAAGCCCTCCTACATATCCTGAGTGCTTTCTGTAAACCTTTTGATCCAACTTCTTACCTGTCATTTTGATCTGCTCTGCATTAATGATGATCACATGATCTCCACAATCAACATGAGGTGTGTAGGTTGGTTTGTGCTTTCCTCTTAGTACTGTTGCTACTTCAGTTGCAAGACGTCCTAATGTTTGTCCTGCTGCGTCTACAACGTACCATTTTCTTTCAACTGTTTCTGCATTTGCCATATATGTCGTTCTCACTTGGATTACCTCCTTAATTCATTTTAAAAAACATGTTTATCTATCCGTAATATAAAATCCGGGGCTAAGGGATTTTATAAAGTGGTCTTTAATAACACAAACTATATTATATGATAGGAATTGGCCTGTGTCAAGATACATCTGCCTTATATTTTAATATTCAACATAACACATGGTTAAGCCACACGCTGGAACTGTTTTACCTGCATTTTGACGTTTTTTTGATGCCATAATCCGCCCCACGTCTGCTGGCTCGATTTTACCAATTCCTACTTGTATTAGGGTACCCACCATAATCCTAACCATATTATATAAAAAACCATTGCCGCATACTTCAAATGTAACGATCTGCTCATTTTTGCTGACCCTTGCATAATGGATTGTCCTTGTTGTTGTCTTTTTCTCATTTCTAGAAGCACAAAAAGCAAGAAAGTCATGGTGGCCAACAAAATACTGGGCCCCCTCATTCATTGCCTTAATATCCAAAGGAATGTGCACAAAGTCAGCATAATTTCGCATTTGGGGAATTGGGTAATCCCCGTTCATAATCTGGTAGCGATAGGTCTTGTTTTTTGCTGAATGCCGGACGTGGAAGGTATCTGGCACCACTTGGGCACTGGTTACAACGATATCAGCTGGTAGGATCCTATTGAGCACCAAAGGTACCCGTTTCATTGGAATCGTCGTATCAACCATGACTGTGGCGCACTGGCCTAGTGCATGTACCCCTGCATCTGTCCTACCCGCTCCTTGAACATCTACCGCTTGCTTAAATAGCCCTGTGCAAGCCTTTTCCAGTTCTTCTTGAATACTAATAACATCATTTTGCCTTTGCCACCCATGGTAGTGTGTCCCATCATATGAGACGGTTAATTTTATTTTTTTCATTTGTAAGCCTCATTCTATAATAAAAAAGCCATTCCAACTAAAGCACACATAATAAGCCCTGCCAAATAGTCTTTAGGCTCATAAGCAAGCTCCTTCATCCGTGTCCGGTTTTCACCACCACGGTAGCACCTAGCTTCCATGGCCATGGCCAGTTCATCCGCCCTTCGAAAGGCTGATATAAATAAGGGAACTAGAATAGGAATCAATGCTTTGGCCCGCTTAATCAGGCCACCACTTTCAAAGTCTGCCCCCCTAGCCATTTGGGCCTTCATGATCTTATCTGTTTCTTCAAGAAGGATGGGGATAAATCTAAGAGAAATACTCATCATCATGGCAATTTCATGAGCTGGTACCCCTATCTTAGAAAAAGGCTTAAGTAATGACTCAATGCCATCTGTTAGTTCTATAGGTGATGTTGTAAGGGTTAGGAGTGATGACCCTACAATTAGTAGCACGAGCCTTGATACCATCTTAATAGCCAGTTCAACGCCTTCTAGGGTTATCTTAATCCATCCCCACTCGTACAGTATGGTATCTCCCGGGGCCATAAATATATTTAAAACAACTGTAAATAAAATAATAATAAATATTGCCCTAAGCCCCTTCAAGATAAACTTTAAGGGAATTTTAGCGACTTTAGTAAGGCCATAAACAAACATAGCGATTAGAACATAGCCGATATACTCTTTTACAACAAAGATTGAAAGAATATAGGCAAATGTGGCTAAAATCTTAGTTCTAGGGTCTAATTTATGGATAGGAGAATTGGTTGGATAATATTGTCCTATGGTAATATCCCTAATCATTTATTATCCCCTCCTTGCTGGAGATAAGCAGCAATAATATCTGCTGCTTCTTCTACTGTAAGGATGTCCTCTTTAATAGCCATCCCCTTTTTCAAGAGGGCTTTTGTAATATATCTTATTTGCGGTGCTGCAAGACCAATAGATTCTAACTGTTCTATGTGGTTAAAAATCTCTCTTGGTTTACCATCTAGGGCAATGCCACCCTTTTCCATTACAACTAATCGGTCTACATAGCGTGCCACATCTTCCATGCTATGAGACACTAAAACAACTGTAATCCCCAGGGTCTGGTGCATCTTCCTGATTTGATCTAAAATCTCTTCCCTTCCTTTGGGGTCAAGACCTGCTGTTGGTTCATCTAATATCAGTATATCTGGTCTCATAGCAAGGACACCTGCAATGGCCACCCGGCGCTTTTGGCCACCTGATAGTTCAAAAGGAGACTTGTCAAACATATCTTCTCCTATATTCACCATCTTTAGGGCTGTATTAACCCTTTCCTTAATGTCTTCTTCTGAAAGACACATATTCTTAGGTCCAAAAGCCACATCTTTGTATATACTCATTTCAAATAATTGATACTCTGGGTATTGAAACACAAGTCCTACTTGTTGCCTGATATCCCTTAGATTTACTTCTTTGTTGTGTATATCTTGCCCATTTATATAAACGGTTCCGCTTGATGGCTTCATAAGTCCGTTTAGATGTTGTATAAGGGTACTTTTCCCTGATCCTGTATGGCCGATAAGGCCGACAAACTGACCTTTAGGGACATGAAGGGTTACATTTGATAAAGCCTCTTTTTCAAAAGGGCTCCCTGAGCTATATATATGGGTTACATCCTGGAGTTTAATTGCCATATAGCATCCACCGCCTCTTCTATAGACAGTATATCTGTCCTAATATCAATCCCTCGTTTTTGGAGTTCATAGGCAAGGGTTGTTGTATCTGGAGCACTTAGGCCTAATTCTTGAAGCTCACCAACTTTAGAAAAAACCTCTCTTGGGCTTCCCTCCATTACGATATTACCTTCTTCCATTACAATGACACGGTCCGCATGAATTGCTTCTTGCATGTAATGGGTAATATGGATAATCGTTATGTCCTCTTCCTGGTTAAGCTTGTGAATGGTATTTAATACTTCTTTGCGGCCAACTGGGTCTAACATAGCAGTTGGTTCATCAAAGACAATACACTCTGGCTTCATTGCCAAGACTCCTGCAATAGCCACCCTTTGCTTTTGTCCACCTGATAAGTAGTTTGGTGAATGATCCTTATACTCAGTCATCTCAACAGCCCCAAGGGCACGATCAACCCGCTGCCTTATTTCTGTAGGCGGGATACCAAGGTTTTCTGGCCCAAAAGCTATATCTTCATCAACAATTGTTGCAACTATCTGATTGTCTGGATTTTGAAATACCATTCCTGCAATTTGTCTAATATCCCATATCCTATTCTCATCTTTCGTATCAATTCCTTTGATGAGTAATATTCCCTCCATAGGCGTAAGGATTGCATTTAAGTGTTTGGCAAATGTTGATTTCCCTGATCCATTATGACCAACAATAACAACAAATTCACCTTTTTTAATATCCAAACTTAACTTGTCTAGAGCAGTGAATGATTCTGCAATTTCTCCCTGCTCATTATATTTATGATATTTAAATGTTAAATTTTGCGCCTCTACCATTTGTTCCATTTCGTCACCTGTTTCTCTTATATATTAATAAGTAAATTAAAATACTATGATAATTGTTTTAACTTACATATTAATACATACCCCATGTATTAGCAACTATAAATAAAGACAAATAAGGGATTAAGACTGAATCTTAATCCCTTTATACTATACTAACTCAAGAATTACTTCTTCAGCTGCGTCACCTTTACGTGGTCCGATCTTGATGATTCTTGTGTAACCACCATTACGGTCTACATATTTCGGAGCAATTTCATCAAATAATTTTGCAGTTAAATCGACACGTGTTGCTTGTCTCTTCTTTGTAGGAGATACTTCAGTTACTGTATAAAGTACTTTAAGCATTTTTCTCCTTGCATTTAGTCTAGATGAATGGTCTTTTTTGATTGTTTTCTCGATTTCCTCGTAAACAGTCACCTTTTTACCATCTATTTCTTCTTTAATACGCTTGCCATTGGCATCCTTTTTTGGGCTTTTTGCTGTAACTGTAACTTCATCAAAGTTGTTTTGTTCCTTTACAGCCATAGCTATTAATCTTTCAGCCATTTTGCGGACTTCTTTAGCTCTTGTATCTGTTGTTGTGATTTTACCATGGTAAATCAGGTTTGTTACTTGGTTTCTTAGTAACGCCATACGTTGGTCTGTAGGACGTCCAAGTTTTCTATGTCCAGCCATTCGTCAACCTCCTTTACGTAATCTCTAATCTTCGTTTGGTTTTAAATTCAATTCTAATTCCGTTAACTTAGCAAGTACTTCCTCTAAGGATTTCTTACCTAAGTTACGTACTTTCATCATTTCTTCTTCAGTACGGTTTGTTAACTCCTCAACAGTATTAATGCCAGCACGTTTTAAGCAGTTATAAGAACGAACTGATAAGTCAAGTTCTTCTATGCTCATTTCTAATACTTTTTCCTTGGTATCCTCTTCTTTGGTTACCATGATTTCAGCATGACGTGCATTCTCAGATAAATCTATAAATAGATTTAAATGTTCATTCAGTACTTTTGCGCCAAGACTTACAGCCTCGTCTGGTTTAACCGTTCCGTTTGTCCATACTTCTAGGGTTAGTTTATCGTAGTCAGTTACTTGCCCTACACGGGTGTCCTCTAACATAAAGTTTACACGTGTCACAGGTGTATAGCTAGCATCCACTAAAATTACACCTATTGGCATTTCTTCCTGATTAGGATCACTTGTGCCCACGTATCCTCTGCCCTTAGTAATGGTCATTTCAATATATAATCTAGACTCAGCCCCACCATTCAATGTCGCAATGTACAAATCGGGGTTTATAATTTCAATGTCTGAGCTACATTTTATATCAGCTGCTGTAATAATACCTTCACCATCAGCTTCAATATATGCTATTTTAGGTTCTGGATCATCACTATGGTCGATAATCGCAAGTCCCTTTAAATTAAGAATCAATTCCATTATGTCTTCTTTAAGACCTGGAACTGTACTAAATTCATGTAAAACACCATCTACCTTTACGCTGCTTATAGCCGCTCCAGGTAGAGATGATAATAATATACGTCTTAGGCTGTTACCTAATGTTGTTCCGTAACCTCTTTCAAGAGGTTCTACCACAAAACAACCATACTTCCCATCTTGGGATAGTTCCTTGATTTCAATACTAGGTTTTTCAAATTCAAACACCCGATAAACCCTCCTTTATTTTTGAAATTAATGTATGAGGGTGACAAATTATTATTTAGAGTATAACTCTACAATTAATGTCTCTTGAAC
>CAZLPH010000121.1:0-7357 GCA_964561345.1 uncultured Candidatus Epulonipiscium sp. | reverse complement strand
TACTTTCCTTACCTATGCTATGGTGTCTGTTACGCCTTTCTGAGGCTTTTGCAACCACGGTTGTATGCCACAGAAAGGCGCAACAGACACATTTTCATGCATAGAATTTACAATATTGAGAAGACTAGGACTATGTGTAATAGATTGACATAAGTTATAAGATTACATATAATAGCCACATTACCAAATGTAAATTAGGAGGCGCTACGTGAGTAAGAGAGATGGATTTAGTTCGAAAATAGGTGTTTTAGCTGCAGCAGTTGGTTCGTCTGTAGGGTTAGGTAACATATGGAAGTTCACATATGTGGTAGGAGAGTATGGGGGAGCTGCTTTTATACTAGTCTATTTAATGTGTGTTGCAATTATTGGGATTCCAGTACTGCTTTTAGAATTTTCTTTAGGGAGACGCGCAGGTACTAATGCAACAGGTGTCTTTCAATTAAAAAAGAATAGGTTTCCATGGCAAATTGGCGGGTATTTAGCAGTAGCCACTTCCTTTATTATATTATCGTTTTATGCAATTATTGCAGGTTGGTTATTTTCATACATAGGAAGATCTGTTACAGGCCACTTGTTTGCTGAAGGCCATTTGGCCTATGGTGAATACTTTGATAGAATTTCAACTTCCACAATAGAACCTTTAATAGGAACAGCACTGGTTCTTGCTATTACAGGTGTTGTATGTCTTTCAGGCGTTAAAGAGGGAATAGAAAAATACACAAAGATTTTAATGCCAATTCTTTTTGCCTTATTAGGTGTTTTAATGATTAATTCTCTTAGTTTGCCAGGATCTTGGGCAGGAATGGAATTTTTATTTAAACCAGACTTTAGTAAAATAACATCCAAAGCTGTGCTAGAAGCCTTAGGGCATGCCTTCTATTCCCTAAGCTTAGGTATGGGGATTATTTTGACTTATGGCTCATATATTGACAAAACCCAGGACTTAGGGAAGCTGACTGTTCAAATAGCTATAGCAGATACAATTATTGCCCTTATGTCGGGAATTGTAATATTTCCTGCCGTTTTTGCCTTTAATATGGCACCTAATGCAGGGCCGGGTTTAATATTTATTACCTTACCAGCTGTATTTGAACAAATGCCATTAGGCAATGTTGTTTCCATATTATTTTTTCTACTTATTGCTATTGCAGCCATTACATCCACAATATCTTTAATGGAAGTATCAGTTGCTTTTGTAAAGGAAACATTTAAGATAGGTCGTAAAAAAGCAACCTTGGGTGTAACATTAGCTTTATTTGCCTTAGCCATACCAAGCATATTATCTTTTGGTCCTTGGCAGCACATTCAGGTGGGTGGAAGAGGCTTTTTTGATTTGTTCGACTTTATTGCATCCAACATATTTTTACCAGTAGGTGGCATTCTGGTTTCTATTTATGCAGGTTGGGTTATTGGGATGAAAAATATAAAAGAAGAGCTTACAAACCATGGAAAAGTACCCTTTAGAGGTGAAAAATTTTATACCTTTGTTATAAAATATATTGCACCTGCTGCTATTTTTATTATTTTACTGTTTTCAACTGGAATATTAACCAAAATAGTATTTGAATTGTTTGGTATAGTATGGTAATAATTAAGTTGTAAAATAGTGTATTATGTCGTATCATATATTTAGTAAGATTTATAAACTCGTAAGAATCTTAAATAGGGGGAGAACTATGCTGAAAAAATTCAAGAAGGCTTCAGGCAAAAGAACAAGTGCCAAAACACCAAAAATAAAAAAGGCCTTTAGATTACCTAAGATGCCTAAAATAGGGAAGAAGTCTAAGACGGGTGCGAAGTTAGAAAAGCCAAAAAAAGGCAATAAGACTAGCAAACCAGGACAGACAAATAAACTTAGAAAAGCCATGTCTCTAAAATATAAGCTCATTGGAAGTTTGGTTCTTTTTGCTTCAATACCAGTTATTATTGTAAGTGTTTTATCAGCTCAAGCCAATACCAAGGCCATTGAGGAATCAGTGGGATCCTATTCTCAAAGTATGATTGAGCAGTTTGGTCATTCATTTGATAATATAATTGACCTTACTAGAAATACATTAACTCAGTATATGCTAGACGATAAGATTCAAAAATCCACATTAGAACCAGATGAAGAAGAAAAATATGAGGCCTATAAGAGAGACGTCGACGTTAACAATGAGTTGCAATCCTTATTAAATGGTAATAATATGCTAAACGGGATTGTTGTTGTCAATAATTTAGACAGGCTTTATTACAAAGACAAATATAATGTTTTAAAAGAACAAATAGAATCCGTTGGGAACGATGGCATAATGAATTCATCGGCAGCAGAAGCTATGCGTGGAAACTCAGGCCCTATTTGGATAAGTGCCTTAAATGATACCACAAGGGGGATATACCTTGGCTGGCAATATACAACCTACTATAAAGATATAGAAGGCATTATTCTTGCTTCTGTTGATATGAAACAAATTCAAGGCTTAATTGATGTCTTTAGCATAGAGGGCGTATCAGAGTTATACATAACAGATCAGGATAGAAACATTATTTTAGCACCAAGTGAAGACCAGATAGGTAGTTCCTTAGATGTTGAATATGAGAATGATATTTATGGTGATGGGGCAAGTCTGACCAATACATTTGTACATAGCGGACAACTAGTCAGCTATTACAGCTTTAAAAACGGGTGGAAAGCGGTATACAGTGCGCCCTTAGATGTTCTCATGAGGGACGTAATAAAGGCGAAAAATACCACAGTTATGATAACGGTTATATTCATCTTATTAGCCCTTGGTATAGGATTCATTATTGCAACAAGTATTTCAGCGCCGATTAACAAGCTATCACAAGCTATGGCGGAAGCAGAAACTGGTAATCTAGGAGTAGAATATACCTATAACCTAGACAATGAAATTGGACGGCTCGTTAGAAGTTTTAATCAGATGATTAGTAATATTAAGTCTCTCGTCCTAGATACTAAAAATGTAGCGGAAACAATTGAATCCAACACTGGAACCTTACAAATTGTATCAGAGTCAACAGCTACATCGGCCAATCAGATTACACAGGCCATTGAAAGTATTGCCACAGGAACAGAGAGTCAGACCATTCAAATTGTAGAATCCACTCAGATGATGGACAACCTATCTGAAAACATTAACCTCGCAACTAATAAGGTTCAGGGGGTACAAGAAGTGGCTAATAATACAATGCGGGTGAGTAATGATACAGTTTCCACAATGGAAGAATTAACAAGTCAATCAGAAAAAACCATTGAAATATCTGAGCAAATTGAAAGACAAATAGAAGAGCTTGGAGACGAGGCAAGTCAAATTACCAACGTTATTGGAATGATCCAAAGCATTAGTGAGCAAACAAACTTATTAGCCCTTAACGCAACCATAGAAGCAGCTAGAGCTGGTGAAGCAGGCCGAGGATTTGGTGTTGTAGCCGATGAAATTCGTAAGCTGGCAAACCAATCTAAAGATGCAACATCAAGAATAGAGCAAATTATTGTTTCGATTATGGCTAAAAAAGACACAAGTATTAAAGGGGCACGTGAGGCAACAAATTTAATTGCCATGCAAAGACCAATCGTAGATAATACGAACCATGCCTTTGAAAAAATAAATGCAGAGATGGAAAGAGTTGTAACACAGCTTGATGACTTGCATGAGCTCTTTGGTCAAATAACCAGAGACAAAGATCAAACTGTGGGGGCCATATCAGAAATTAGTGATATTATTGGCCACTCAGCATCAGCAGCAGAAGAAGTATTTGCTACAAGTGCAGAGCAAAGCACATCAGCAGAGAGAATTGCAGAAATGTCCAATGAGTTACTTCAAGGAGTAGAAGAGCTTAAAGCTGCACAACAAAAATTTAGATTATAAGTAATAGTAACAAGAAAAAAAAGATGCTCATAAAAGGGCATCTTTTTTTGTGTCTAATATAGATGTTATTACCAAGAGGAGTCTGATATAATGAGTTTATATCGTTAAAAACTTATAAGTGAGGTGTTTTATGAAAATTAGTGAGCTTCAAGAAATATTAGATGCCAAGATTTGGGTTGGGGAAGACCAGAAAGAAACCGAAGTGTTTATAGCTTGTGGCAGTGATTTAATGAGTGATGTGTTGGCTTTTGTAAAAGAGCGTGTGGTTCTTTTGACAGGCCTTGTTAATCCACAGGTCATTAGAACGGCAGAAATGATGGATATAAAGGCAGTTGTATTTGTGAGAGGGAAGACCCCTAGTGAAGATATCATCCAACTAGCTAAAAGTAAAAAGATGATTGTTTTAAGCACAGAACAGCCTATGTACATAGCATGTGGGTTATTATATAAAAACGGTTTAAACTATGAGGGGCAAGAAAATGAAACTTAATTTCGATGTAGATGGAAACAATTTTTTATTAGCGGGGGAAGCGTCAGGGCAAGTGAAGAAGGCCTTAAGGCAACTAGGAATTGGCGCAGACACAATAAGAAGGATTGCAATTTCTATGTATGAAGCAGAGATTAATATGGTTATTCACGGTGGGGGTGGAAAAATTATTGTGGATATTACGTCGGAAAAGGTTGTCCTTACATTGACAGACAAAGGGCCTGGAATTCCAGACATAGACCTTGCCATGCAAGAAGGATTCACAACGGCCTCTAATGAAGTCAGAGAACTTGGTTTTGGAGCAGGAATGGGACTACCGAATATTAAGAGATATAGTGATGACTTAACTGTAAAGTCGGAAATTGGAAAAGGAACAACAGTGGAAATAGTTGTGCTATTATAAAAGTAAGAAGGTGAAAAAATGGAACATAATCACTCGGTTACACTAATAACAGACAAATGCATAGGGTGTACTGATTGTATTAAAAGGTGCCCAACAGAAGCCATTAGAGTGCGGAACTCTAAAGCAGAAATAATAGATGAGAGATGTATTGACTGTGGAAATTGCATTAGAGTATGCACCCATGGTGCAAAAAAAGCGGTAACAGATCCATTAGATAAAATAAAAAATTATCCTTTTAAAATAGCCATACCAGCACCGACCTTTTATGCCCAATTTAAGCGGGTCAAAGATGCTAGCTTAGTCATGACTTATTTAGATATTATGGGATTTGATGATGTTGTTGAGGTTGCTCAAGCTGCAGAAGTTATTTCAGATACAACAGAAGATTATATTGCCTGTAATGAGTTGCAGTTTCCAGTTATATCATCAGCATGCCCGGTAATTGTAAGACTAATTCAAAGGCGATTCCCGTCTCTTTTAGATCAAGTATTGCCTATTATATCGCCAATGGAGCTTGCTGCAAGATATGCAAAAGAGAAACATATAAAAAAGGGCATAGCAGAGAAAGACATAGGGGTGTTTTTTATTAGCCCCTGTGCTGCAAAAGCCACAGATGTACGGAGGCCTAAGGGATTTGATAAGTCGGCTGTAGATGGTGTTTTTTCTATAAAAGAAGTGTATATGGCTGTTCTTAAAATAGCCAAAGAAACAAAAAATCCTACCCTTATACAGAAAAGTAGTAAAAAAGGCGTTCAGTGGGCTATTAAAGGTGGTGTGTCGGCCAGCGCCATTTTGAAGAACAATATTGTTGTTGATGGAATGGAAAGTGTTATAGGTATACTAGAAAAGGTAGAAGATGGTAGCCTAAGAGATGTTGACTACATAGAAGCGTTATCCTGCGTGGGAGGGTGCCTAGGAGGACCCCTTACTGTTGTGGATCCATTTGTAGCCAAGAATTATTTAAAGAAGATAATGGAAAATAGCCCAGTGGAGAACTCAAATGAAAAATACCCAGACTTATATAATAAGATTTACAAGCTATGGGAGAAAGATATTGGACCTAGGCCTGTATTTTCATTAGATGAGGATATGGAGAAAGCCCTTAAAATGATGGAAGAGATCTCCAAGTTATATGAGGAATTACCTCAGATTGATTGTGGGTCATGTGGATCCCCAACCTGTAGCTCTTTTGCAGAAGATGTCGTTCGGGGCACAGCTAAAGTGGAGGATTGTGTTTTTATGCTAAGGAAACATATTAAAGAGCTTTCTGAGCAGATGATTGAGCTTACCCAAAAGGTAGCACCAACACAAGATAAAAAGGAGGGCCTAAATGACCAATAAAAATCAAAGACAGGCAAAAGAATTACTAGATTTACTCCCAGTAACGCTCAAAACCAAAGAGGAAACGGGAAAAAACACAATAGAGGGTGTCTATTGTGGTGACTTACTAAGTTGGGTTATGTCTAAGGCGAAGGCAGGCAACGTATGGATTACCATTCAGAGCCATATAAATGTCATTGCAGTAGCTTCATTAATTGGTATTCCAGCTATTATTATTGTAGAAGGAAGTGACGTTGACCAGAGTGTTATAGATAAAGCTCAGGAAGAGGAGATAGCTATCTTTATAACCCATAAGCCAGCTTATGAAATAGCGAGTTTATGCGCCAAGGCGGGCATATGAAACGGGCTTATGATTTTCATATCCATACAGCTGCCTCGCCTTGTGCAGATAATAGCATGACGCCTAACAACATTGTGAATATGGCCCGCCTTAAAGCCTTAGATGCTATTGCTATTACAGATCACAATACCTGTGCAAACATTCCCCCTATACTAGAGCTTGCAAGAGAGACATCTTTAACTGTTATTCCAGGGATGGAAATTGAGACCAGTGAAGAGTTTCACGTGGTTGCCTTATTTGAGACATTAGATCAGGTGGTAGAGATGGAGAAGATTGTCCACTTAAGACTACCCAAGCTAAAAAATAGAAAAGATATTTTTGGTGAGCAAATAATCTATAATGCAAATGATGAGCCTGTAGGTGAAGTTGAAAGGCTGTTGCTGACAGCAACGACCCTGTCGGTTTATGACCTTGTTAAAATTGTTAAAGAAATAGGTGGGGTTTGCTACCCAGCCCATATAGACAGGCCTAGCAATAGTATTGTATCAAGTTTAGGCGCTATTCCACCTGACTTAGGGATACAAAACATAGAAGTATCAAGGCGGGTTAATAAGAAAAATTACAAGGTGACCTATCCAGGACTTAGGGTTATTCAATCCTCAGACGCCCATTACCTAGAGGATATTTTTGAAAGGCAAAGTTATATGGAAGTGGAGGCGAATACACCAAAAGGGTGGGTGACAAAGCTAAGGAGAGGTAAAATATGACCTGTGTGGAAGTTTAAAGATAACAAACAAACAATTCTATCAGCCTTAAAAATCTTGACAAATGAGGGGGGAATATGGTATTTTCATATGGTAGATAGTACTGATAAGAAAATAACAATCTATAGGTTATTATAAAAATTACTAATAAGGAGGATAATAATGTCAAGTACAACGTGCAAAAATGAAATCACAGATAGTATGTACCAAGAG
>CAZLPH010000120.1:0-7367 GCA_964561345.1 uncultured Candidatus Epulonipiscium sp. | reverse complement strand
GGTGCTTTATGCATTGGTACGGAGAAAAGATTAAAGCACTATGTTCAATTATATTCGATAAAAATGCTTTCGTCAATACTAATTTGACTTTGTCAGCCCTGTTTCCAGTATTTCTTGCGCCATTCCTAGAGCTTTATCGATCTTAGACACATCTTTGCCCCCTGCTTGAGCCATATTAGGGCGCCCACCGCCGCCACCGCCGGCAATTTTAGCAATTTGGCCAATTAAATTACCGGAGTGAACCCCTAGTTCTACTGCCTCTTTTGTCGCCATAACAAGAAAGCTTACTTTTCCATCTTTACCGGACGCAAGAACAACAACTCCCACTTTAAGTTTATCTTTTAACTTATCTCCCATATTACGTAGGCCATTCATATCTAGCTCATCCATACGGACTACAAGAAGCTTAACACCCTTTACATCAACGGCCTCACTTAGAACATCGCCTGCTTTAGTCTGGCTCATTTCATTTTGAATTTTATCTAGTTGTCTTTGGGCTTCTTTTAGATCTCTCGATAAAACTTCTATCCGGCTAACCAATTGGTCTGGACTTGTTTTTAATAGGCCTGAAACTTCTTTAAGTTGGTCTTCTTGGTTTCTATAATAATCAAGGGCTACTGGGCCTGTTATAGCCTCAATACGACGCACACCTGATGAGACACCATTCTCACTTACAATCTTAAACAGACTAATTTGAGCCGTATTGCTTAAGTGGGTTCCGCCGCACAGTTCTATAGAGTAATCTTTAACCTGAACCACTCTTACAAGGTCCCCATATTTCTCACCAAATAAGGCTGTAGCACCCATTTTGCGTGCGTCATCAATATTTCTTTCGCTAATCTCTACATCTATGGATTCGAAAATTCGTTGGTTAACAATAGACTCTACTTCTTTAATTTGGGCATCTGTCATAGCCTCAAAGTGGCTAAAGTCAAAACGAAGCCTCTCTGAGTTCACATTAGACCCTGCTTGCTCTATGTGGTTGCCAAGAACATCTTTTAAGGCTTGCTGAGCCAAGTGAGTAGCTGTATGATTTCTAGCAGTATTAAGACGGTTTGAACCATCTACTGCCATTGTTGCCTTTTCACCTTTCTTGACGGTTCCACTTACGACTCTTCCTATATGAACAATCTTCTGGCCTATGGCGTGGATTGTATCTTGAACCTCAATTTTACCATTTGGGGTGGTAATGATACCAATATCTCCAGCTTGCCCACCACCCTCTGCATAAAAAGGTGTTAAGTCTGTAATAACAGACACATTAGCTCCCTCAGTTACTTCTTCTACAATTGTATTCTCATGGGTTAATACCAAAATAGCTGCATCCTTAATGACCCTGGCCTCATGGCCTACAAATTCACATGTCAGACAAGCATCTAGGGTGCTAAATATAGATGATTCTGCCCCCATAAAACTATTGTCACCTCTAGCTTTTCTTGCACGATCTTTTTGTTTTTCCATTTGACTTGTAAATTCATCTTCATCTACAGTAAGGTTTTCTTCTTCTAATATTTCTTTTGTTAAATCCAGTGGAAAACCATAAGTATCGTATAGTTTAAAGCTATCTTCTCCAGAAAGAACTGTTTTGTTCTCTTCTTTTAGATCTTTTACATAAGCTTTTAATATCTCAAGGCCGTGGTCAATGGTTTCATTAAAACGTTCTTCTTCTACTGATAATATTTTGGTAATATAGTCTGCTTTTTCTTCTAACTCTGTATACTCATGCTTAGAGTTTTCAATAACAGTTTTGGAAAGTTCAACTAAAAACATGTCTTTAATTCCCAGCAATTTACCATGGCGCACAGCACGGCGAATTAACCGCCTCATAACATATCCCCGGCCTTCATTTGATGGTAGTACCCCATCTGAGGCCATAAATATAGATGAGCGTATGTGGTCTGTTATAATACGGATGGATATGTCTTTTTGATCATCTTGGCCATAAGTTACACCGCCAATAAGGCAAACATGATCCCTAACAGCCTTAATAGTATCCACATCAAAAATAGAATCAACATCTTGCATCATAGCTGCTAACCTTTCAAGCCCCATCCCTGTGTCAATATTAGGGTTTGGAAGGGGTGTATAGCTTCCGTCTTCTTCTTTATTGAACTGAGTAAACACTAAGTTCCACACTTCCATAAAACGGTCACATTCACAGCCAACTTTACAATCTGGATCACCACAACCATACTTCTCTCCCCGGTCATAGTGTATTTCTGAACACGGCCCACTTGGCCCTACGCCAACTTCCCAAAAATTATCCTCCTTACCTAAAAAATAAATTCGTTCCTTAGGTACATGAATATTATTGTGCCAAATATCTGCTGCCTCCTGGTCTTCTTCAAAGACAGATATGTGTAGTTTATCTCCTGGAATTTCAAGTACATCTACTAGAAATTCCCAAGCCCATGCAATAGACTCTTCTTTGAAATAATCTCCAAAAGAAAAGTTTCCCAGCATTTCAAAAAACGTGGCATGCCTTGCTGTTTTTCCAACATTTTCAATATCCCCTGTACGAATACATTTTTGGCACGTTGTCATCCTCTTATTTGGGGGAACTTCTTGCCCTGTAAAATAAGGTTTTAAAGGCGCCATTCCAGCATTCACAAGCAGTAAACTCTTATCATTTTGTGGGACTAATGGAAAACTCTTTACCCTTAGATGGTCTTTGCTTTCAAAAAATTCTAAATACATTTCTCTTAGTTGGTTAAGTCCTAATTTCTTCATATGTGCCTCCTGAAATTCTTTAAATGTTATTTGTATTTAAGTATAAAGTATACTCTTCTAAGCATATGTTTAATTCCTTTATCTTTTCCGCATGATAGTAACCGACATACCTATAGTGCCAAGGCTCGTATATTATCTGAGTGATACTCACCTTATCCTTAGGATATCTTAGCACAAACCCATGATTATGGGCATTTTCTTCTAACCATATTCCATGGGCCGTTGCTGCAAACCCTTCTATTAAGGGATCTTCTTCCTTGCCCAAGTCGCAGTTTGTAAGATCAATGGCAAGACCCGTTTGATGTTCACTTGTTCCTGGCATGGCTACTACCTTTTTAGCTTTTTCCATGGCCTCTTTATACATTAACCCTTCCTTAATAAGATTGTTAACCTTTCTATCAAATATCTTTTGTTGGTAGTCATAAGACCTATAGCCACTGACTAATATTAAGCCCGAGAGTCCTTGGTTAGCAACAGCGTGATTCATCCTAGAAAAGGCTTGAAAAACTTCTTTTGTTAGCCATATCCCGGTGTTTGGTTCCTGGACTAATTCCTCAGGTATGTATGACTTAGGTAAGATGTTTTGTTTATTAACAAGTAATGGCCTTTTCATATATATACCTCCTTTTCTTAGCAATTTTAATTTTTTGCGTAAAAAAGTCCTCTATCCCAATAGGGACGAGGCTGCTCGTGGTACCACCCTAGTTATACCATGGCCTATTACAGCCTAAGTATCACTTGACTATCCGTAACGTGGATGATACGTCCGCTTATACTTAGTTTCAAAGCGGCTACTCCAAGACTGCTTCAACAAATAGGTGCTAGAGGGCTCTCATCACCGCCTTCTTTTCTGTAAGTCCTTGTTTGCATACTATTTCTTTTCATAGTATTTAGGTTATATTCTTAAGGTATATATATTCCTATTCTCTCTGAATTATACGTAATATGGGGAGATTTGTCAACTAATTGTTGGGTGGGGGATTATGCCGCATTAGCTTAGGTGGAATAGATGTGTTTGGGCCTCTCCTGGCTGGTAAGCCAGAGGATGCCCAAACACATCTATTCCACCTAAGCATTGCGGGGAAATGCCATGACCCTGTGACTCTGGTGGTACCTCTACCCTTGGAATATGAGATGAGTGAGGTGGAACTTAGCCAGACTTTTCTCGCCTGAGTGTTTTGGTTTACCTGAGAGACAGGTAGCTAGAGAGTATTTCTTTCATGTGGTTGGCATCTTGATTGGCCCTAATTTCGATGTGATCTCCGATTACTTCATAGTCGAATCCTTCAAAGCCATTCTCGTTTAGGTAAGATTGTAAATACTCCGGGTCTTCGACCTGGGTTCTTTGGATCTTGTCACCTACTTTGTCACCGTTTACAAAAACCTCGTAGCGGTCCACGTGAAGTTTTGCATTACTATCGTCATCTGAAAACATTGGCGCCACAAGCGGAAAACCACCCACATTATTATCCATTGTATTCCCCGGAAATCCTAAATAGCCTTGATTCATATATATCACTCCTTAATTTTTTTTAATAATAAACAAGGTAATATATATAGTATGTCACTTTCTCTTAAAATTATTTATATTATTTAATGTCATCTTCAAAAAAAAGACAAGGAACCCCCTCCCCAAATCAACGGGCTAGGGGCCTCACATAGTATTCGCGCAATAGGGAAAGTGAAAAGTAGTCCGAGCAGCTTTTAACGACGCAGGAAGTTATGCTGCAAGGACTCCTTTTCAACTTTCCCTATTGCGACATCCCCCCTTTTTTAGAAGGCCCAATTACCTTCTTTAAATATCATCTTTTTGGCGCCATCTACCATGGTGGCTTCAATATCTAGCCCCGGGGAACCTACCATGAAATCCACATGAGTAATTGATGTATTAACACCATGAGCATCTAGTTCATCTTGGTCCATATCAGCTCCTCCCTCAATGTTGGTTGGATAAGCACTCCCTATAGCAAAATGACAGGATGCATTTTCATCAAACAAAGTATTGAAAAAGATAATATCTGTGTTAGAAACAGGCGAATCATGTGGCACCAAAGCAACTTCTCCTAAATAATGAGATCCTTCATCTGTTCCTATTAATTTTTCTAAGGTTTCATAACCTTGCTCAGCTGAAAAATCAATGATTTTACCATTTCTAAATGTAAGGGTAAAGTTATTAATAAGGTTTCCACCGTAACTTAGCGGTTTCGTACTAGTTACTATACCATTTACACCTGTTTTAAGGGGCATGGTAAAAATCTCCTCAGTTGGCATATTGGCAATAAAATAAACCCCCTTGGCATTATCCTCTCCACCACCCATCCAGATATGATTTTCCGGAAGTTCTACGACTAAGTCTGTCCCTTCCCCTTTGTAATGTAGGGTTTTAATTGGATTTTTATTTAAAAAATCCATCTTTTTATTTAATTGTTCCAAATGATTATTCCAAGCTGCTACTGGGTCTTCTTTATCTGATCTTGTTGCCTGAAAAATATTATCCCATAATTGTATCATGGCTTCTTCCGGACTAGCATCTGGAAAAACCTTTTGACTCCATTCTGGTGATGGCATAGCCGCTACACACCAGCTAACAGTTGAATTGCTAATATGTTTTCTAAAAACTGCCATAGCTTCTCCATGGGCTTTATTTGCCGCTGCTATCTTATCCGGGTTCACTTCTTTCAAAAGGTCCGGATTTGAAGATGATAAGGATAAAAACGCATAATCTTTTTCAGCCATTTGAGCAAATCCATCTGCCTTCCATATTGGATATTCTTTAAAAGCTTCATCCGGGGCATTCATATATTTAATAAGTGATAGTTGCTCATCACTATACTCCACATGAACATTTTTAGCCCCTGATTCATAAGCCTTCTTAGCTATTTTCCTAACAAAATAGGCACCATGAATAGGCGCATTAACAACGAGTGTTTGTCCTTTTTGAATGTTAATTCCAGTTTTTACAAGTAACCCTGCATATTTTTCTAAGTTTTCTTCAAAATTTTTCATTTCTACACACCTGCTTTTCATTAATTTTATATTTTATAATTAAAAAGAGGCTACCTATGACAGATACCCCCTTGCTTTAATTTACTTAGCGTTAGCTTCTTCTACATTGACTCTTTTTCCTTTAATTCTCTTTTTGCTCATTATAGAAGTTATTCCTTTAGCATTTTGTTGTGGCACTTCGAAGAAACTGAATTTATCATGTACGGATACGTCGCGGATTAACTTCCCTGCTATCCCTACTTCTCCTGCTACTGCCCCTACAATATCACCAGCGTTAACACCTTGCTCTTTACCAATATTCATAAAGAACCTAACCATTCCTGCTTTACCTGGGTTCTTACCACCCCTAGATCCACCACGGTCTCTTCTGTTACCACGATCACTTCTACCGCCTCTGAATTCATCTGGTCTTGTTACACTTGTGATTTCTGATTGTTCTTTAAGGTTCATTTGTATTTTAAGTAATGCTGCTGCAATTACTGAAATATCATAGCCTTTTTCAACCAAATTAGACACATGCTTTTCATATTGGTCTAAATCACCTTTTTTAATTATTTCTATGATATCGTCAAACATCTTTTCTGTTTTTGCTTCCATCATATCTTTTATTGTGGGTACTTTTTGCTCTGTAATTTTAGCCTTAGTATATCTTTCAATCTCTCTTAGTTCTTGCATTTGTCGTCCATATACAAAGCTAAAGGCCGTTCCGGTTCTACCTGCCCTACCTGTTCTACCAATACGGTGAATGTAGTATTCTGAGTCTTGAGGCAGCTCATAGTTAAAAACTGCTTCTATATCATCAACGTCTATTCCTCTAGCAGCAATATCTGTTGCGACTAAAATATCAATTGTACCACTTCTTAGTTTACCCATAACCATATCTCTGGCATTTTGATTTAAATCACCATGAAGGGCATCTGCGAAATAGCCTCTTCCTTGTAATTCCCCAACCAATTGATCAACACCCTTTTTAGTGTTACAGAAAATGATAGCGCGCTTTGGATTATGAATATCCATTAATCTACATAAAATCTCTGTCCGGTCATTTCGGTTTACTTTAAGATATAATTGTTTAACATTAGAGATGGTAATATCTTTTTGTTTAACCCTGATAATTGTTGGATTTGTTAAATACTTATTAGATATTTCTAAAATCGGTTTCGGCATTGTTGCTGAGAAAAGCATAATTTGTCTCTCTAGTGGAATTTGAACCAATATCGTCTCAATATCCTCACGGAATCCCATGTTTAGCATCTCATCAGCTTCATCTAAAATCATTGTATTGATCTGTCCAAGTTTTAGGGTGCCACGTCTCATGTGGTCCATAACCCTACCTGGTGTACCAATGATGATTTGTGCTCCTCGTTTAAGAGATCTAATTTGTCTATCTATAGGTTGACCACCATACACTGGAAGTATACGTAGGTTCTTTTTGTATTTACCAAGTCTTTGCATTTCTTCTGAAACTTGAATCGCAAGTTCTCTTGTTGGACATAGAATAATAACTTGTGGTTGACCACTTGTCGTGTCAACTTTCTCGATTGCGGGGATACCAAATGCTACGGTCTTTCCCGTCCCTGTTTGCGCTTGCCCGATCATATCTACGCCTTCCATAGCTTTTGGTATTGCAA
>CAZLPH010000119.1:0-7379 GCA_964561345.1 uncultured Candidatus Epulonipiscium sp. | reverse complement strand
TTCGATCGTAAGGATTCATAGGTTCAAGCACAATTCTTTGTTTTGTTTGAGATGCCTTTTTAGCTAATCTAAATGCTAGCTTTTTAAGTGTTTCTTCCCTACGCTGCCTGTAGTTTTCAGTATCTAAAACAACACGCGTATATTTTTCAGTATTCTTATTAACAACTAAATTCACTAAGTATTGAAGTGCATCAAGGGTTTCTCCTCTTTTTCCAATTAAGAGTCCCATTTTTTCTCCACTAACATTCATTTTGATGTGATCTTTCGTAACCTTGGTTTCGATTTCTGCTTCAATATCCATTTTTTCTAATACGTCTGTTAAAAAAGTCTCACCAATCTGTGCTGGATCTACCTCTTCTAATTTTTCTTTTAGACCATCGATATTTATTGATGGCTTTTCTATCTCAATTTCTTCAAATACTGATTTTTTTTCTTTTACTGTAACCCGTACTCTTGCATCTTTTGCACCTATACCTAGAAATCCTTTTGAACCTTTTTCAAGTATGTCAATTTCTACGTCATCTCGTGTTACCATTAAGTCAAGGAGTGCCTCTGTAACTGCATCGTCTACTGTTTTAGCGATTTTTTCTACAAATTTCATAAGAACTCATACCCCCAGATTCATTGTTATTTAATTACTGCAGGACTTTTTCCATCAAGCATTTTCGTTACAATAACTTGTTGAACAAGCATAATGATGTTACCAGAAATCCAATATAATGCTAATCCAGCTGGCATTGTATATGAAAAGAAAGCTGTCATAAGCGGTAAAACCATGTTCATGGTATTCATTGTCTTTGCTTGCTGATCATTACCATCTTTTTGTGGCTGATTTCCTTGAGTTTGAGCCATTGTATATTTAGAATATATAACCGTTGAAATCCATACTAAAACTGGTATTAAGAGTGCAATAAACATGCCTGTCCCACCAGCTTTTACGAGTTGTGATGGCGTATCTACTAAGTTTACACCAAACCACTCATAACTACTTTTTAATTCAAAAAGTGATTGCATTCCTGCTGCGGAATCTGCTGGTATTTGTGCTAATACTTCTGACCACTGGACACTTGTTAGTTTACTAAGTAAGTCTTTTAAGCCTAATACTCCGTTGCTTGAAGTGGCCTGTGTTAAGTCATATTTTAGCTTTCCATTCATACCATGAATATCTAAATATGGTTGTAAAATCTGCTGATAATTACTAACTGATTCCATTATCTTATTTGCTAAGCCTACATATACTTCTTGTAATCTTACAATATACGAACTTGCATCTCGCAGTACACCAAACAAAGCTATAATAAGTGGCATTTGAATGATTAATGGTAAACAACCTGCAAGGGGATTGATCTTATGTTTTTTATATAAGGCTTGCATTTCAGCTGAATATTTGGCTTGTGATTCTGTATCTTTCTTATCTTTGTACTTATCTTGAAGTTTTTGTAGTTCAGGCTGAATGACTGCCATCCCTTTTGTTGTTCGTTGCTGCATAATCTGTAGTGGTGTCATTAATAACCTGGTTATAATTGTAAAAACAATTATTGAAATTCCTAATATAGCAACTGGCGCAGGCATTACCATGACTACAAATTCAAATATGTAGTTTAGTAACATTCCAAAAAAAGATGTAATCCATCCCACATTAATTCCTCCTTAAATATATATAAACCTTTTTTCTTCAGTTTTTTGGTTATTTATACCCTCCTGGGGTTCATCACATAATTAAATTTAATATAGGATGTTATTATAAGGCTATCTTAAAGTTATTTTTCACCCTTTTTAGAGGGCACTGGGTCATACCCTCCTTTAAAGAAGGGGTTACATTTTAAAATTCTTTTTGTCCCCAGATAAATTCCTTTAATAACACCATGTTCTGTAATTGCCATATATGCATACTCAGAACAAGTCGGTGTAAACCTACATCTTGGACCTAATAACGGTGATATACCATATTGATAAAATCTAATAAGACTTAAAATGAGTCTTTTAATGAGATCCTTTATCATTGTAAACCTTATGTTTTTGAAATACATTATCCATTGCTTTCGAAATTTCATGAAACGTAGCTCCATTCGCTGGATTCCTTGCGATAATTACTAAATCCCAACCAATACTAACTTTGCTTTCATGCTCCCTATAAGATTCCCGAATTAGTCTTGTAATTCTACTTCTTACAACACTATTACCTACTTTTTTGCTCACCGAAATGCCAAGTCTGTTCCCTTTTGTCTTATTTGGTAGCTTATACAGCACCAAATATTTATTAGCAACAGACTTGCCTCGCCTATATACAGTTCTAAATTCGTTGTTTTTTTTCAGTGATTCCGTGTTTATCATAGATATTTACTCCTAAAATCATCTTTAATTAAGGCAAAACAAGGCCACAATATTGCGGCCTTGGCTTATGCTGATAATTTTTTTCTGCCTCTTGATCTTCTGCTAGTGATGATTGCTCTACCACTTTTTGTTCTCATTCTCTTACGAAAACCATGTTCTCTACTTCTTTGACGCTTCTTAGGTTGAAATGTTCTTTTCATCTTGCGTACCTCCTCATTTATAACGTTCTGATATTCTCTTTAATTTTCATATATAGAGAGTCATTCCTATAAGCAAATAAACACTATTACTAGTATATTAAATTTAATAACCATAGTCAAGCATATATTGTCCATATTCATACAACTTCCAATATATTTCATTTTTAAAGTCACTTCTTTCATTATATAGATGATTAATATTCTATATATGACCTTATTCCCACATTTTTCTGGATAAGTTACTTGTGGATAATTTTCTATTCTTATTGCTTATCCACACCTTTTTTGTTATTATTGATATACATGTTGATAACACAAAAGGCGTATACTTATCCACATTCGGTTGATAACCCTGTGTATAAGTATAAGAATAATGTTGTTTTGCCTTGTTTTCATCGCATATTATGGGTTATTTGAGTTTTTACATAAGTATCCACATTTTTTATTAATTATGATTTTACATACTAATATTAACATTATTTGTGACTATGTGATTAATTTACTAACAATGTGGATAGTATCTGGATAAACTGTGTAGAAAGCAACTTAAGTACGTTTTATTTTTAGGAGGAGTCAAAATATGAACCAGCGTCTTAACGACCAATGGAAAGCTGTTTTAGAGGTAATCGAACCCGAAACTTCACCTGTTGGCTACAGTACATGGTTTAAAGAGACCAAATTAATCAGTATTGAAGACAACGTAATGGTAATTGAAGTACAGAACCAATTTAATCAAGATATTTTAAGTACGCGCTATTTGCCTCTTATTAAAAATAGTGCCCAGCAAGTTCTTAACCGTGACTACAATTTTGAATTTGTACTACCTAATGTATCAGATCACGCTAAGCTCGAAAAACTTTCTGTCAAACAAAGGGACAAGATGCAAGATCCACTGAACACCCAAAGTAATTTAAATCCCAGGTATACATTTGATACATTTGTTGTAGGTAATAGTAATCGCCTAGCTCATGCAGCAGCTTTAGCTGTAGCAGAATCTCCGGCTAAAGCATATAACCCACTCTTCTTATATGGTGGTGTTGGTTTAGGAAAAACCCACTTGATGCACTCTATTGCTCATTATATAGCATCAGAGAATGCGAATTCTAAAATTCTCTATGCATCATCTGAAAAGTTTACAAATGAACTTATCAACTCAATTAGAGATGATAAAAATGAGGCCTTCCGCAATAAATATAGAAATATAGATGTTTTATTAATTGATGATATTCAATTTGTGGTGGGTAAGGAACGAACACAAGAGGAATTCTTCCATACATTTAATACCCTTCACGATGCTAATAAACAAATCATTATTTCCAGTGATAGGCCACCAAAAGAGATTGAGACCTTAGAAGAGCGCTTACGCTCTCGGTTTGAATGGGGACTCATTGCTGATATCCAAGCACCCGATTTAGAAACAAGAATTGCAATTTTAAGAAAAAAAGCTGAACTAGAAGGTCTCCTGATACCTGAAGATGTTTTACTTTTTATTGCTAAAACAATTATTTCTAATATACGTGAACTTGAAGGTGCTTTAAACCGCATTATTGCTTTTTCATCATTAGCTAACAAACCTATTTCAGTTGAACTAGCAAATGAAGCCCTTAAAGATCTCATCTCTCGTGATAAACCAAAGGTCATTACTTCTGAGTATATACAAGAAGTTGTATCAGCTCACTTCCATCTAAAGCCCGAGGACTTTAAGTCTTCAAAAAGAACCCGTAGCATTGCATTTCCACGTCAAATTGCCATGTATTTATCAAGAAAACTAACTGATTTATCTTTGCCTAAAATAGGTAAACAATTTGGAGGTAGGGATCATACAACAATTATTCATGGATATGAAAAAATTTCTAAGCAAATGAAATCAGATATTGAACTCACACAAACCCTTAATGAACTAGAAAAGAAAATTACAGGTAAGTAACACTTTAACTGATTTAAGTATTACTTTAAACAGGTTTTTACCTGTGGTTATCCATGTGCATGGTTTGTGGACAACTATTCAGTGTCTTTTTTTTTGTGCACAATGTGGATAACTCCATAGTTTACATTTTTTTATCCACATGTTTATAAACACGCTGAAGTAGGTGTCCCCCCTAAGGTTAAAGTGGTTACACACACTACTAACAGCACCTATTACTATTACTACTAAAATATCTTTTATTATATTAATGTTTTCCCGAAAGGAGTTATTAACAAAATGCATATTCGCTGCCAACAAGAGGTTTTATTAAATAGTGTCAATACCGTACTAAGGGCTGTCTCAAACAGGACAACCTTACCAATATTAGAATGTATATTAATTCAAACTAAAAATGATCAATTAGTACTTGTAGGAAATGACCTAGAATTAGGAATTGAAAGTACCATTAATTCAGAAATTCTAACCCCTGGTTATGTTGCCTTAGAAGCAAAGATTTTTTCAGAGATTATTAGAAAATTACCAAATGAAGAAATAGAGATTAGTGTTGATGAAAACTTTATGACGACGATTCGTTGCCACAATTCAAAATTTCAAATTGCAGGACAATCTGGAGATGACTTTCCCGAGCTTCCTAAAGTGGAAAAATTGCAAGGCATCACACTTCCAGAACCAAAACTAAAAGATATTATTAGGCAGACGCTTTTTTCAGTTGCCCAAGAAGAAACCAGACCAATCTTAACAGGATCACTTATGCAGCTTAAAGATGACGGCCTTAACATGGTGTCAGTTGATGGTTACCGTATCTCTTATCGCCACATCGCTTTGTCAATTGAGAATGAAGGAACTGAAGTTGTCGTTCCAGGAAAGACACTAGGTGAAATTAGCAAGATTCTATCAGGGGAAGAGACGAATCTCGTAACCATATATTTCACTGATAAACATGTCTTGTTTGATTTAGGTGACAGCACAGTGGTTTCACGTTTACTTGAAGGTGAGTTCCTTCGCTATGAGCAAAGTTTTTCAAGTGACTATGAAACAAAAGTTTTAATTGATAGAAAGGCATTTTTACTGAGTATTGAACGAGCAGCTTTAATCTCACGTGAGGGTAAAAAGAACCCGATAAAAATTGAATTAAAGTCAGATAGAATGATTATTACATCAAACACTGAGCTTGGAACAGCACGAGAGGAGATTCTAGTCTCACTTGAAGGTAAGGACCTACTTATAGCATTTAATCCTAAATATCTTATAGAGGCCCTTAAATCAATAGAAGAAGATCAAGTCGAGATTTATTTCATATCCTCATTGGCACCTTGTATTATTCAGCCGGTAAATGGGAATCATTTTAAATACTTAATACTACCAATCCGTCTTAGTGTATAATTAAGTCAAATAGCAAAAGGAGACAAGTTATGGAGAATATCAAAATAGAGACAGAGTTTATTAAGTTATCACAAATGATGAAAATGGCAAGCCTTGTACAATCAGGTGGGGAAGCAAAACAAATAATTTTAGAAGGGCAAGTTCTTGTAAACAATGAAATCTGCACCCAAAGAGGGAAAAAGTTATACAAAGATGATATAATAGAATTCGATGAGAAGAAGTATGTAATTAATTAGTATGGAGGCACAAATATGTATATTCGGGAATTATCATTGCAGAATTTCCGCAATTACAATTATCTTAATCTAGTACTCCATCCGGGTATTAATGTTTTTGTAGGAGATAATGCACAAGGAAAGACTAATATACTTGAAGCGATTTACTTATGTGCAACAGCAAGGTCTCATCGTACGAATAAAGAAAAAGAAGTTATTATGTGGGAACAAACTGAAGCACATATTAGGCTAGAGATAAAAAAAAGAACTATAGAAGATCAAATAGACTTTCACCTAGACAAAAGAGGAAAAGGCGTGGCAATTAATCGTATTCCTATCCAAAGGCTAGGTGATTTGCTTGGGGTTCTAAACGTGGTTATGTTTTCACCAGAAGATTTACAAATGATAAAAAGAAGTCCGGGTGAGCGCAGACGCTTTATTGACATTGAATTGTGCCAAATAGATCGTATTTACTATTACGGGCTTCAGCAATACCATAAGGTCCTAAAACAACGTAATAACTTGTTGAAAAATTTTGAGCATACCAGTGATGCTCAAAATTTACTGGAGGTATGGGATAGCCAAATAATAGAATATGGTAGTCGTGTTATTAACAAACGTTTAGATTTTATTAGCAAACTAGAAAAAATAGCCCAAGAAATTCATTTTAATATATCAGGTGATAAAGAAAAGTTAGAAATTGTCTATGATCCAAGTATAACTGTAGAAGATTACCAGAAGAAACTAGCAACTAGTCATAAGCAGGATATATTCAGAAGATCTACGTCCATAGGTCCCCATAGGGACGATTTAATTTTTTTGATAAACCAGATGGATGTGCGTACTTACGGTTCTCAAGGACAACAACGTACAGTTGTCTTATCAATAAAATTAGCACAGCTGAGGATGATAGAGGAAATATTAGGGGAACAGCCTGTTTTGTTATTAGACGATGTTCTCTCTGAGCTAGACTATCATCGTCAGCAATTTTTATTTGAACATACCAAGGATATCCAAACACTAATTACATGTACAGGGATAGAGGAAAGTGTCTGGAATTCTCAAAGTATTGGAAAATTATTTAAGGTGAGTAAAGGAACTATTGCTTAGTTTTCTTGTAACAAAAAGCGTTTTGATATATAATACAAGTTGGAATGTTGTGTCTTAAGGCTATTTATACAAATAGTCTTTTAAATAAAGGAGTGAGATCTTAGTTATGGTAGCCAATTATGACGAAAAACAAATACAGATTTTAGAGGGGCTGCAAGCGGTACGGAAAAGACCTAGTATGTATATTGGCAGTACTTCGCCAAAAGGTCT
>CAZLPH010000118.1:0-7386 GCA_964561345.1 uncultured Candidatus Epulonipiscium sp. | reverse complement strand
ATGTCTGTAAAGAACTCTTTATACATTTCCTCTGGAACATTTTCCTGAAAAAGCAACGCTTCTGTTAGGACCTTAATGGCCGATAAGGGGGTTTTGAGTTCATGAGATACATTAGACACAAACTCTTCTCGCGATTGTTCTACACGCTCTAGTTGGTCTGTCATATGGTTAATAGCACTTCCAAGCTCCGATATTTCATCTTTTCCTGTTATTTTAATCTTTTGATCTAGTTGGCCGTTGGTAATTTTTTGGACAAAATCCAACAAAGTCTTTAAGGGCTTAATAATAACTCCTGATGTAAAGAAACTTAAAAGGGCAACTATTAGACTTGTAATTAAAGATAGTAAGTAGGTCTGGGTTTTCATCTCATCTAAAGAATAGTAAACATCATCAATAGAGGCTGATATTAGAACTGCACCTACTACCTTATCTTTATTTTCCCTGTCGACAATAGAAGCCGACGCACTCATAATCATTGCCTCATCTTTTCTTTGCTTTTCTGCACTATCTTTACCGTCCAATGCTTCAAATACCTGTTTGTTTAATATGGTTCGGTTTAAGTCCGCTTGACTTGAGTCACCCACAACAAACCCTTGCTCATTAATAACTAAGATACGTGCATCTAACTCATTGTCTTTACTGGTTTCTGTAAGCATATACATAAATGCTGTTTGATTACTATCATCTTTTAGATAATTACCTTGGTGTATTTGGCTAGCCAGCATATTTGCCTTACGAAGCCATTCTGATTTACTATTATCAATATAATATGTTTCCATTCGTTCAAGTAATACGCTTGAAAAAAGCATCAGTGGCAAGTAACTTACTAGGAAGAAAAGAATCAGTAGTCTCCAGCGCATACTGTGGAACCAACGCCTCTTAATCCTTAAAATAATAACCTACCCCCCATTTTGTATGTATATACTCAGGTTGACCTGGATTAGGTTCAATCTTCTCACGTAGGCGCCTAACATGTACATCAACGGTGCGAACATCTCCTGGGTAGTCATATCCCCATATGGTGTCCAACAGCTGGTCACGGCTATATACTTTGCCAGGACTACTGGCTAAAAGAGCTAGCATATCAAACTCTTTTGCTGTTAAATTAATTTCTTCATCTTTAATAAATACCCTTCGGCTATTAATTTCTAATCTTAAATCTTCTATTGCTATCATTTTCTTGTTTTGCTCTTTGTTATTTTGGGCCGCCCTTCTTAAGATAGCTTTGATCCTAGCCTTAAGTTCCAGTATGTTGAAGGGTTTTGTTACATAATCATCTGCACCGTACTCTAACCCCATAATTTTATCCATATCTTCTCCCTTAGCCGTTAGCATAATAATGGGCACATTAGAAGTGGCACGGATTTGCCTACATACTTCAAGACCATCAAAAACAGGCAGCATAACATCTAATAATATAATGCTATATTCTTTGGATAAAGCTAGCTTTAGTGCTTCTTCACCATCATAGGCAACATCTACCTCCCACCCCTCTTGCTCCAAGCTAAACTTTATACCTTTTACGATTAACTTTTCATCATCTACTACTAATATTTTACTCCTCATAAAACTTCCTCCTACTTCAAACAAATATGGTTCTTTATTTTTTCTAATGTTTTTGGCCCGATACGGGAAACATTGGTCACATCTTGCAAAGTTTTAAATTCTCCATTGGCATCTCTATAGTCAATAATACTCTGTGAAATCGTCGGTCCAATACCTGGTAATGTGCTTAACTGACTAGCATTCGCTTTGTTAATATTAATTAGACCATTACTTATATTAGTAGATTCGTCAGCGGTCTCACTAGGGCTGTCATTATCCCTCACTCTATTGTCGTATGAATCGTCTGTTTTGTCAATTTGTTCTCCTACTTTTGGAACATATATTTTCTCCCCTTTTTGAATTTGCATTGCCAGATTCCAAGCCTCTTGGTTTGCTGCTTCTGTAAATCCCCCTGCTACCATAATAGCTTCTTTAATAATAGCGGTCTCATCTAGATAATAAACATCTGGTCGATTAACTTCTCCACATATATATATAGGGACCTGGCGTGGGACTTCAACAACTTGTATAACACCTTCTATTTCCTCTACCTCTTCTACTTCTTCCACTAGCTCTGGTGCTATTTCTTCTTGACTGATTTCTGGCATTGTAACCTCATAATCATCGCTCTTATTACTAACCATGTATAAAAGACTCAAAAATGTCAAAGATATTATAATAGTAGCCATGGTAATTTTTTTATGCTCAACTTTCATATGCTTCTCTCCATATCTATTCTGACCAGCAGATTTATTTATATAGAGTATTGACAAGATTACGAAAAATAGACATTTAAAATTAGGACTTACTTACTTTTCCATTTTCTGATATAATAAACTTAATTATGAAAGGAGTTTTTTATGTTTAAAAGTAAAAGGTTCTTATGTAATCTCTTTATAGGTATCATTATTATAAATATCGTTCAGATGCCACTTTATGCAACAGCCCCTTTCCCTGATATCTTTGCCGAGGCTGCCGTCTTAATAGATGCCAAAACTGGTAAAGTTCTTTATGGAAAAAATGAAAACCAGCGTTTATACCCAGCTAGTATCACTAAATTAATGACAGCACTTGTTGCTATTGAAAACCAAAATCCAACAGATCTGATTACCATGTCAAAAGAGGCTGTTTTTAGTATCGAGAGAAATAGTAGCCATATTGGTCTTGATGTTGGAGAGCAAATAAACCTTGACCAGGGCCTACACGCTCTTTTGCTTGCATCTGCAAACGAGGCAGCCAACGGTATCGCCGAGTTGTGTGATGGCTCCATAGAAGCCTTTGCCAAGCACGCTACTAGGCGTGCTAAAGAACTTGGAGCCAATAATACAAACTTCGTAAACCCACACGGCTTACACGATCCAAATCACTATACAACCGCCTATGATATGGCTTTAATTTCTAAAGAAGTTATTAGCCAACCGTATTTTCAAGATATTATGAGCACCCACACATATCAAATTCCAAGCACCAACAAGTGCGAAGAAATACGTTATCTATCACAACCACATAAACTTCTACACGAAAAACGCTACGGAAAATCTTACCGTTCAGATGTAATTGGTGGTAAAACTGGCTATACAACTGATGCTGGCAACACCTTGGTTACCATGGCTAAACGTGATGAGGTTGAGTTAATTGTTGTTGTATTAAAATCTAATAGCCAAAATCTATACAAAGATACAAATATAGTTTTAGATTATGGATTTGATAATTACAAGACTATATCACTTCACCAAGAAGATAATATTATTAGTAGCCTCCCTATTTATAGCATAAAGAGTGGGCAATTAATTCATACAGCAAATGCTGATATCTGCGTAGCAGCTTGTGTTAATCTTCTCGCCAACACAGGCATAAAAGAAAGACTGATTAGTCCAGTTATTTCTTTACCTGATCGGCTTGATAAGGATATGGTTTCTGGAGAAGTCGTGGGAACCATAGAATATTATTACGAAGGAGAAGTTCTATCTAAAAGCAATCTAATTGTTAAAAGCATAAACTACTTACCATCACCAGAAGCAACCATTTTCCCCGAAAAACCCAAATATGCAGCAGCCATGCTTGGACTACCAATCATACCTTGGCTAAACTTAGGTATAGGCGCTAGCGCTATTTCTATGGCCTTCTTATTGATTTTTTTACTTAAACACAGGCGCCATAACAAACTACAAGTAAGAAGAAGAAAAAGATTACTTAGATTTTCAAAAACTATAAAGTAAAAGGTCTCCATAGGAGACCTTATTTTGTATCTAAATCCATTATTTCACCATCACTCCATAATTTATCTAAGTTATAAAACTCAGCTTCTTCTTTATGGAATATATGAACCATTACACCATTAAAATCTAATAAAATCCATCTTGCTGTATTATATCCTTCTTTTGCAATCTGAACATAACCCTGCTCTTCTAACTTTTCTTCCACCTCGTCAGCAAGACCCGCTACAGCCCTTGTATTACCTGCTGTCACGATGACAAATATATCTGCAATCGTTGTAATTTCCGTTACATTTAAAACTTTAATCTCTTCTTCTGTTTTACTTTTGATAGCATGGTAAATATACTTGGCTATTTTATTTGACCTTTCAAATTCCTTCATCCAATTCCTCCATCTCTATTTTTCGTATTCCTCTATAATAGAATAAATAATAGGGTGCACCTCTTTTTTAGTCGCTTTTAAATAATTAACACTATAATGTAGCGCAAATAACATGGCTTTGTTTAGGTCTGTATAAGCCATTTTTCTGAGCTTGTACAACTCCTTATATTTTTTTCTATTAGGTTCTATCATATCAGCAATATAAACAACCTTTTCTAAATCAGACATATGGTGGCTACCTAAAGTGTGGTTTATAATAGCATTTAAAATATCTTTATCCTGTATATTAAGGTCTTCTTTTGCTATATACGCCCCTATATCACCATGAATAAGGTGGATATTAGTCTGCAAAAAATCATCTACATATATATTATGTTCTTTACAAAATTCTCTTTTTTTTCTTGATGTGAATTCTTTTGCTATATCATGCAATAAGGCAGCTATAGTCGCCTTATTAGAATCGACTCCATATATAACAGCTAAGTCCTTGGCTGTTTCAACAACGCCCAATGTATGCCTGAAGCGATATGGCGTCATAGCCCTTTCCACATACTCTTCTAATGCTTTTATATCAATCGTTTCCCCATCCATCATTTTTCACCTAGTTACCTTTGCCAAAGTATAGTTTAAATTTTCGAATGTATTGTTCTACAGGTTGTGTTACAAGATACTGTATCGGTTTATTTTTTCCTATTCTTTCTCTTATATCAGATGATGAAATCGCAAGGGCTGGCACTTCTAAATAATGAACCTTACACTCAAAAGACCTTTTAAGTTCCTCAACTTTTTCCTTGAGTTGCCTTCTTTTATATCCTGGCCTAGTTACTGCGACAAAGTCACATATCTTCATAAGTTCATCAACACGCTCCCATGTGAGAATTTCATGAACGGCATCAGCCCCTGTTATAAAATATATTTTTACATCTGAACCATATGTTTCCTTAATCCACTCAATGGTATCAATGGTATAGGTGGTGCCAGGCCGATCAATTTCAATACGTGAAACATTAAAGTGAGGATTTTCTACTGTCGCTAGTACAGTCATTAGATACCTATGCTCACTATGGGTTACTCTCTCAGCATCCTTATGTGGCGGGTGCCCTGTAGGGATAAAAATAACTTGGTCAATATCAAATTCATTTCTAACTTCCTCTGCCGTCATAAGATGCCCTATATGAATAGGATCGAAAGTCCCTCCCATAATCGCTAGCTTCTTAATACGGCCTACGGCCTCTACATTTTCCATATTGTTCTCCTATTACTTATTTAGGTAATTGAATTTTAGGTTTCGTTTTTGACAGCCTATATAAAACTATTTTTCTACCAATTACCTGAACTGGGATTGATTTTGTTCTACCACTTAAAGTATCACTTGCATCCCTTGGCTCTACCATACAATTGCCTAGCACACTAATCTTAACCAGTTCCCTAGCCTCTAGCGCTTCATCAATAGCTTGTGTGAGCTCTGGTGTTATACCACTCTTCCCTATTTGAAAAATGGGATCTAATGTCTGAGCTAAACTTTTTAAATGTGCTCTTTGCTTACTTGTGAGTTTATTCATACTGCTCCTCCTTTTTATTCGTAGTATTCAAATTCTAAGTTATAGATACGGACAGTGTTTCCTTCTTGAATCCCTGCTTCTTTAAGAGCATCTATAATCCCCTTATCCCGTAAATAACCTTGGAAGAAAGCAAATCCTTTTTCTGTGTCTAAACTTGTACGTCCAATTACTTTCTCTACGCCAGTACCTTCTACAGCGTAGTAGTCTTCTTCTACCTTTGTAATGACAAAGGGTGCATTTTCGTCTTCTCTTGGAGGAACAAAGTTTTCTTCAAACATCACTGTTTCTTCTGGTAAATCCATTAAGACCTTTGTTACCTCTTCTAAAAGCTCCTGAAGATTTTGGTTACCTGCCGCAGATATTGGAAATACTTTGATCTCTGGCTCAAATTCCGCTTTAATCTTTTGGAAATACTCCTCTGCCCCTTCTATGTCCATTTTGTTAGCCGCAATAATCTGGGGCTTATTTTTTAATATTTCTGGGTTATATAACTCAAGTTCTTTTTTTATGGCATAGATATCTGCCACGGGATCTCTTCCCTCGCTAGCAGAAGCGTCTACAACATGGAGGAGCACTTTGGTTCGCTCAATGTGCCTTAAGAAACTATGACCAAGGCCTATACCATCTGCGGCACCTTCTATTAGCCCAGGTATATCAGCCATAACAAATTCTTTTCCATATTTGGTTGAAACAACACCCAGATTAGGGCTTAGAGTGGTAAAATGGTAATTAGCAATTTTAGGCTGTGCATTACTAACCATTGAAAGTAGTGTGGATTTACCAACATTCGGATAACCAACCAACCCTACATCTGCAATCATCTTAAGTTCTAAAATAACCCAGTAACCTTCACCTTCTTGCCCACTTTGAGCATACCTTGGTGCTTGCCTTGTAGGTGTAGCAAAATGCTGATTACCTTTTCCACCTTTTCCACCATTTAAAACAACTTTTCTCGTATCTATTCCAAACAAATCTGCCATAACTTGGCCCGATTCAGCTTCTTTTATAATTGTACCTTGTGGCACCTTTATGATCATGTCAGGAGCATCTTTACCTGTACATTTCTTCTTGCTACCAGCTTCACCAGCCTCAGCCCTGAAGTGTTTATTATGGCGGAATTTAATAAGGGTGTTAATACCAGAATCTACTTCAAATATAATACTGCCACCTTTTCCACCATCTCCGCCATCAGGACCACCACTTGGTACATACTTCTCTCTTCTAAATGAAACACTTCCATTACCGCCTTGTCCGGAACTAATGAAAATCTTTACGCGATCTATAAACATACAACCACCCTTACTCATTTTAATATTAATAAAACAAAAAAGGTTTCAAACAATGTTGAAACCCCCTTTGTATATACTATTAAGCTTCCTGCGCTACTGGGTATACAGAAACTTGTTTCTTATCTCTGCCCTTACGCTCGAAACTAACTTTACCATCTACTAATGCAAATAAGGTATGGTCTCTTCCGAGGCCTACATTATTTCCAGGATGAATTTTTGTTCCACGTTGACGGTATAAAATATTACCCGCTAGAACTACTTGTCCATCTGCTCTTTTAGCGCCTAAACGTTTTGAGTGAGAGTCACGACCGTTTCGTGATGACCCTACTCCTTTTTTAGAAGCAAAAAACTGAAGGTTTAAACGTAACATATTATTCACCTCCTGATGAATT
>CAZLPH010000117.1:0-7566 GCA_964561345.1 uncultured Candidatus Epulonipiscium sp. | reverse complement strand
TATTAAGGTTACCTAAAAATAAGATTTAGACACCGTTAATATGACAATATAAAATCAAACCAAGCGCTAGAATACTAGTGCTTATGTTTTAACTTTATCGGGACATTATCAAAAGTGGTTGTCAACACCTTTTTATGTTAAATTGTACACTTTACATTAAAAACTTCTCTTCTTTTGTAGGACTTTATTGACTAACAGGGACAGTCCCCACTCTACTCAGATGAAGTGGGGACTGTCCCCACCCCAAGCAACCGCGCGGGGCGAACCTACCCATAAGCTAGGTGCAAAATAAGCCAGGTGGATTACAGCAAGCAAGGACCTATAAGGATTTCGCAGAAGTACTTTGCCCAGACTAGGGTTTATTTGCGTTAAAAAAGTCAACTGTTTGAGCACAGCGAGTTTTGACTTTTAGCAAATAAACCCTAGCCTGGGCATTAGTACTTCACGAAATCCTTATATCCGAGCGGCTGCAATCCACCTGGCTTATTTTTCACCGGCCTATGCCCCGAGCCCTTAAGCCCTTAAGCTCTTACTTATTTATCATAACCCTCTGGGTTTCCACTTTGCCATCTCCATGAGTCCTCACACATCTGATCAAGGTCTCTTGTTGCTTCCCAGCCCAGTTCATCCTTGGCTTTGCTAGCATCTGCGTAGCATGTGGCAATATCACCAGCTCTTCTTGGCATCATCTTGTATTTGATCTCTTTGCCTGTAACCTTTTCAAATCCTTTTACAATGTCTAGTACGCTGTAACCGATTCCCGTCCCAAGGTTATATTCAATAACACCTTTTTTATCCTTAAGCTTTTCAATAGCCTTTACGTGGCCTATTGCTAAGTCAACAACGTGAATATAATCACGTACCCCTGTACCGTCTGGTGTATCATAGTCATCACCAAATACGCTTAGGGCGTCTAGTTTTCCAATAGCTACTTGGGTGATATAGGGTACTAAGTTATTTGGAATTCCTTTTGGATTCTCTCCAATAGTTCCACTTTTGTGTGCCCCAATTGGGTTAAAGTATCTAAGGAGAATAACATTCCAGTCATTGTCTGAAATATAGATATCTCTAAAGATTTCTTCTAACATAAGCTTTGTACGGCCGTATGGGTTTGTGACCGATAATGGAAAGTCCTCAGTAATTGGCACTGTTGCTGGGTCACCGTATACTGTGGCTGATGAGCTAAAGATAATATCTTTCACATTATGCTTGTTCATAACATCACAAAGAACCACTGTTCCTGAGATATTGTTATGGTAGTATGCTAAAGGTTTTGCAACTGATTCACCAACTGCCTTAAGGCCTGCAAAATGAATAACTGCGTCGATTTTTTCTGCTGTAAAGATTTTATCTAACGCCTCTGCATCTAAGATGTCAGCTTCATAGAATTTAACGTCTTTACCTGTGATTTTCTTGACTCTTGCTAGAGATTCCTCACTTGAGTTAGAAAGGTTATCCACCACAACAACATCATAGCCTTCATTTAAAAGTTCTATACATGTATGACTTCCAATATATCCTGCGCCACCTGTTACTAGAATTGACATTCTACACCATCCTATCTGTATTTGTTGACGATTTCCTTCATCTGATCCCATTTTTCTTCCATATCTGCAACTAGTTTAATTTGTGTCCGGGCTCTGTCTAAGTTGTGATTTTCTCTATGAATTTTAAAATAAGTATCGCCTTGAATATGGTCCATTAAAAAACGCATGGCCTGCTCAAGGGTAATTATTTTGGCCCCAAATGGTAGCATATCTATTTCACTGTCTGTTAACTTGCCATCAGTAGCCTCAATGAATCCCTTTGTATAAATATCAAAAAGCTCAAGATCTATCCTAACTTTAGATAAATCCGGCTCGTCCTCTAGGGCTGTACTTGCACCAAATCTAATGGAGTCCCCAAAATCATTGGCTGATAGGCCTGGCATTACTGTATCAAGGTCAATAACACATAAGCCTTTACCTGTTGCATCATCAATCATAACGTTGTTTAGCTTTGTATCATTGTGGGTTACACGTAGTGGCAACTGGCCTTTTCCTAGCATATCAACTAAAACTGCCATGTCATCCCTGCGCTTTAGTATAAAATCAATGTCTTCTTTAACATCTTTAACCCGGTCCATGGCATCTGCTTCAACTGCTTTTACAAAAGCCTCAAAACGCTTTGGTGTATGGTGAAAGTCTACAATTGTCTCATGAAGCGTTTCTGCTGGGTAATCAGACAATAATTTTTGAAAATTACCAAAAGCTATTGCACTTTGGTAGAAGAGCTCAGGCTCCTCCACAGTTTCATAGCAAGTTGCATCTTCAATAAAAGTATAGGATCGCCAAAACACACCATTGCTATCTGTGTAGAATAGCTTACCGTCTTTGGTTGGCACTACATTAAGTGTTTCTCTTTCTGGGTCCCCACCATTTTCAATGATTTTTTTTCTTAAATGGGATGTAACACCATTAATATTCTCCATTAACTGTGTTAAGTTGTTAAAGATATCATCGTTAACCTTTTGGAGAATATAAGGCTTTGTCTCACCATTGCCTAGGTCAAAAGTTAGCTTAAATGTATCGTTAATGTGACCATTGCCAAAGGGCTTTTTTTCAATTAGTGTTCCTGCAAAATTTAGATTTTCAATTGCTTCATCAACTGCTAAGGTATTTTCTTTAGCCATTGTTTCCCTCCCATAGATAGGTAGGATACTTCCCACCTTGTTTAAGTTTGTTAATAGACTCCGCTACTATCTTCTTATCTTCTTGGTAAGTTACACCATGCCACTGGTCAGGTGTTTTTGACACATAAACACTAGCCTTATCTTCTATTAATAAGTTATTAACGACACTTGGTAAAAAATACTCTGATTTTAGTGGATTTTCTTTTATATTTTTATCAAGAAACTTAACAAAACCATCTTCCAACTCTTTTAAAAGGCTTTTGTTAAAGCCAAATATATTCATTGAGGCAACAGTATCTCCTGGAATATCGATCCAAGTCTCACCATCTTCTGTATAGGCTGGACCATCTTCTCTTTTCTCAATCATGGTACGCTCTACAATATCAATTAAATAATTATCAGGGTCTAACTGACATTCTCCTCTGGCAACATGGCCGTTATCTGTAAGGGTTTTGTCCAGTCTATAGCCAACCATGGTATACCTATATTTTTCATCATCTTGCTTATTAATTAGGTAGTCATAAATAAGCTTAAAAGCTGTTTCCCCGTAGTAATCATCTGCATTAAGAACGGCAAATGGACCGTCTATCACATCCTTGCAACATAAAATTGCATGTCCCGTTCCCCAAGGTTTAACCCGGCCTTCTGGAACTGTATAGCCTTGTGGTATTTTATCTAGTTCTTGGTAGACATAGGCCACTTCAATATGCTTTGATAGTTTGTCCCCTATGGCTTCTTTAAAGTCTTTTTCTATTTCATGCTTAATAATAAAGATGACTTTTTCAAATCCTGCTTTAATGGCATCATAAATAGAAAACTCTAACATAATATGACCTTCATTATCAATGGGGTCAATTTGCTTTAGCCCCCCATATCTACTTCCCATACCTGCTGCCATTATAACTAATACCGGCTTTTTCATTTAATTTCCTCCAATATATAATAATAACTACATATGTATCTCGTATACAGTATAAACCTTACAGAAAAGGTTTTCAACGGTATTGATACCTTTTCTTTTATATCTTATGATTTTTTATAAAACATCTGCGAAAATGCCAATAGGCAAGGAAGCTTAAATCGCTTTCCCTTGCCTACTTGCAGCTGTAAATTGACTATTGTATAAATCTTCATAAAAACCAGCTTGCTGGATTAACGCATCATGGGTTCCGGTCTCAATAATATCCCCATCTTTCATGACTAAAATCATATCTGCATCCCGAATTGTGGATAACCTATGGGCAATAACAAAACTTGTTCTATTTTTCATTAATTCTTCCATGGCTCTTTGGATATAGATCTCTGTTCGTGTGTCCACACTACTTGTGGCTTCGTCTAAAATCAGAACCACTGGGTCTGCAAGGATAGCACGTGCTATGGTAATAAGCTGCTTTTGCCCTTGAGAGATATTAGACGCTTCTTCATTTAGGACTGTGTCATAGCCTTCTGGCAATGTCCGGATAAACTTATCCACACGAGCTGCCTTAGCTGCACTTATAATTTCTGTCTCTGAGGCATCTGCATTGCCATAAGCAATATTTTCTTTAATGGTCCCATTAAATAGCCATGTATCTTGGAGTACCATTCCAAACATGCTTCTTAGACTTTCTCTTTCTAAATCAGTAATGTTAACACCATCAACTGTAATACTGCCTTTGCTAATCTCATAAAAACGCATTAGCAAGTTAACCAGGGTAGTTTTACCTGCCCCTGTCGGCCCAACAATTGCAATGGTCTGGCCTTTTTTAACATCAATGCTCATATCTTTCATTAAGATATCATCTGGGTCATAGCCAAATTCAACATGGTCAAACTTAACATTTCCTTGTGGGTTTTCTATGACAAGGGATGCCTTAGTGTTTGCCACTTCTTCCTCTTCATCTAACACTTCAAAAACCCTTTCAGCAGATGCAATGGTAGATTGGATAACGTTAGCAATATTAGCCACCTGGACGATTGGCTGGGTAAACTGCCTAGCATACTGAATAAAGGCCTGGATATTTCCAAGTGTAATCATACCCCTTGTAACAAAAACCCCTCCAACAACACAGACAAATACATAACCGATATTACTGACAAAGTTCATAAGGGGCATAATAATTCCCGAAATAAACTGTGCTTTCCAACCAGCATCATATAAGTCATCATTAATCTTATTGAATGTATTAATTGACTTTTCCTCGTAGCCATAAGCCTTAACCACTTTATGGCCTGTGTACATCTCTTCCACATGTCCGTTCATATTACCAACAGCTCTTTGTTGGTCTGCAAAAAACAGCTGAGACCGCTTAGCAACATTTTTTGTAATAAAAACTGATAGGGGCAGTGTAATAACTAAAATCAAGGTCATTGTCGGGCTTATAAAAAGCATCATAGCAATAACACCAATTAGGGTTAATAAGGATGTAATCAGCTGGGTGATACTTTGCTGAAGGGTGCTACTGATGTTATCTATATCATTGGTGACACGGCTTAAAATCTCTCCGTGAGTCCTTGAATCAAAGTATTTAAGGGGTAGTCTTGAGAGCTTACCATTAATATCTTTTCTAAGATCATAAACTGTATTTTGGGTGACTGACGCCATTAAAATTTGCTGAATATACATAAATACAGCACTCGCTACATAAAGAAGCCCCATAGCTAAGAGTACCCATCCAATGGTTGTAAAATCAATAACAATAGCTGAGTTACTTTTAAGTCCTTGTGTGACATCTTCATATAAACTTGTAATAGCCAACCCCATAACCCTAGGGGTTACAACTGTAAAAACTGTGCTTAAAATAGCCGCAAAAACCACGGTTATAAGTTTTAACCATTGGGGTTTTAAATAAGCCAATAGCCTTCTTAGAGTCCCTTTAAAATCTTTTGCTTTTTCGGCTGGCATAGCCATGCCTGGGCCTCTGCCCATTCCACCGTGTGACCCTTTTGGGGCACCTTTTTGTTTTTGTTCACTCATTTATGATGCCTCCTCTTTTGACAGCTGTGAATACACAATCTCTTCATATACTTTACAAGTTTCTAGTAGTTCTTTGTGGGTTCCTTTTCCCACAATCTTTCCTTCGTGAAGAACAAGTATTTGCTCAGCATCCATAACAGTTGCAACCCGTTGGGCGACAACAATCATTGCTGATTGCTCTGTTTCTTCTTTAAGTGCCTCCCTTAGCTGACCGTCTGTTTTAAAATCTAGGGCTGAGAAACTATCGTCAAATATATAAACTTCTGGTTTTCTAACAAGTGCACGGGCAATTGAGAGCCTTTGATTTTGGCCACCTGAGATATTGGTTCCGCCTTGGGCAATCATAGCATCAAAGCCGTCTTTCATAGCAGAAATAAATTCTGTTGCCTGAGCTACCTTGGCTGCATCCGTAACTTCCTCATCTGTTGCATCTTGCTTGCCATACCTAATATTTTCTGCAATGGTTCCTGAGAAAAGCACTGATTTTTGAGGAACAAAGCCAATCTTTGCCCGCAGGTCTTCTCGCTTCATATCCCTAATATCAACCCCGCCTATTGAAACACTCCCCTTAGTGACATCAAAAAACCTAGGAATCATATTGATAAGAGTAGATTTCCCTGACCCTGTGCCGCCAATAATAGCCGTTGTTTCACCTGGTTTAGCTGTAAAAGAAATATTAGAAATAACAGCTTCCTCTGCACCTGCATATTTAAATGAAACATCTTTAAACTCTACCAGCCCTTGTTTATCACCTCTTGGTGCCTTTAGCTGGTGGTCTGCTGGGTCTGTCATCTCATTTATTTTCTCTAGAACCTCATTAACCCTTCTGACAGATACCATGGCTCTTGGGATCATAACAAACATCATTGAGAGCATAACCAGGGAAAACATAATTTGCATAACATATTGAATAAATGCCATTAAATCTCCGACTTGCATGCCACCACTTTGTATTCTAACACCACCAAACCAAATAATTGAAATGGTTGTTAGGTTTAAAATAAGCATTAAGCCTGGCATAAGGGCTCCCATAATCCTATTTGCTTGAATGGATGTATCCTTAAGCCCTGTGCTAACACCATCAAAACGTTCCTTTTCATAGCCATCTTTGTTAAATGCCCGAATAACACGTATTCCCATAAGTCCTTCTCTTAGGACTAAGTTAAGATGGTCTAGTTTTTCCTGCATAACCTTAAACAGCGGAACACCCTTTCTTGCTATTGCTGCAATAACAAGGATTACAATAGGCACTGAAAACAGTAATACCATAGATAGCTTAGCATCTTTAGAGGTGGCCATAATAATACCTCCTATGGCCATCATAGGGGCCCTTAGCATCATACGCATACTCATGGTCAGTACTTGCTGTATTTGTGTAATGTCATTGGTTGTTCTTGTAATAAGTGAAGAGGTTCCTATTTCACTAAACTTCTCAACAGTAAGCTTTTCCACATGGGAAAATAATTCCTGGCGTAGATCCCTTCCAAAAGCAGCTGCTACCTTTGATGATAAATAACTAGCTATCACATTAAGCACTGTTCCAATAGCTGCTACACCTATCATAAATAATCCTATTTTAAGAATATACCCACCATCACCATTTACAATTCCCTTATCAACGATATCAGCCATCAGTTTGGGAAGATATAGCTCAGATAGTGATTGAAACAACATAAGAACCACCACAACTGAAATAGAAACAATAAATGGTTTTAGAAATTTTGCAACCTTATTCATAATTCACTTCCTTTTTTAAATAGGCATGGGGACATTTATCACCGCATGCCCTTAGCATGTTTTCTTTCATTTTAGCTAATAATACTTTTAATTGTTTACTTTCTTCTTCACTAAGGCTACCAAAACATTCTTTTTCTATCTGGCCCATAATAATGGCCAACCGTTCTCTGGCCTTTTTTCCTTTTTTTGTCAAGTAGACCCT
>CAZLPH010000116.1:0-7593 GCA_964561345.1 uncultured Candidatus Epulonipiscium sp. | reverse complement strand
CCAAAGCTTTTATGTAAGCCTTCAACCTTAATCATATCATCACCCATTTCTATTTTCCTGCTTTATAAGTTTAATCTCCTAAATTCATCTTTGCTTCTACTTTGCGCATTAGCCTAGTAAAGGTACTGGTTAATATCAGATATATAGCCGCAACAATAAGAAGTGGCTGGCTCGGGTTGAATGTAATACTTGTCATCCTACTTGCTGAACGCATAAGGTCCATGCCGCCAATAAATCCAATAACTGCTGTCTCTTTAATTAAAATAATAAATTCACTGACTAAGGCTGGCAAAACATTTTTTATTGCTTGGGGGAAAATAATATACCGCATGGTTGTGGCATAACCAATCCCCAGAGACCGCCCTGCTTCTAGTTGCCCCTTATCTACCCCTTGAATACCAGCCCGCACTAACTCCGACATATAGGCACCACTATTTATTCCAAAAGCCAATCCTCCTGCCAGTAACCTTGGAAACCTTGGGTCTACCAAAACAACCGTATACATAAAGGCGACTTGTACAACAGCTGGTGTCCCCCTAATAACATCCACATAGATAACTGCTATCTTTTTTAATACCTTTCCCAAAAAACTAAACCGCTCCGGAAAAGGGGCAATTCGAATGGTTGCTATTATTAGTCCAATTACCAGACCAACAACTGCTGCTATAACTGTTAGGGCAAGTGTTCCTTTAAATCCTTCCCATATATATATATACAGTTGTTTTTCAAAGAATGTTTCGTAAAACTGTATGGTCTTATCTAAGTTCATAATGATACCTCCTCTAATCTATATTACCATATGTAATCCTATGTTCACAAGAAAAAGGTTATGGAATATCCACAACCTTTTTTCTTACTATTTAACCATTTTATTTACTCTAGAAATATTTAGCTATTAATGCATCGTATTCCCCATTTTCTTTCATTTCCTTTAAGGTTTCATTAATTACTTTTAATAATTCTGGATTATCCTTTGGAACTGCCATACTATATTCTTCTTCTGTTAGTTCTTGTTCTAAAACCTTTAGCTCAGCTTTGTCGGCTGTATAATTCTTTGTGGGTTCTGCATCTAGTACAACGGCATCAATTTTTCCATTCACTAAGTCTACTAAGGCTATTGCTGGGGCATCAAAACTAACGACTTTTGCATCTTCAATTTCTTCTGCCGCCGTTTCCCCTGTTGTTCCTAATTGAACCCCTATTGTTTTCCCTTTTAAATCATCACGGCTAGTAATACTTGCATCATCTGCTCTTATGGTAATTAACTGTGTGGATATAAAGTATGGGTCTGAAAAATCTACTTGTTTAGCTTTTTCGTCATCTTTTGTCATCCCTGCTGCAACAAACTCTACTTTACCTGATTCAAGAGCGGAAATGAGTCCTGCAAACTCCATATCTTCTATCTTAAGCTCTCTTCCTAATTTTTCAGCAATCTTTTGGGATATTTCAATATCAAATCCCACAATCTCTGTTCCTTCCCAGTATTCAAAGGGTGCAAACTCTGCATTTGTTCCCATGATAATTGGTCCTGTTTTATCTGATGCTTTAGCCCCACACCCTACAAGTGTCATGGCCGCAATACTTATTGTCATTAATCCTAATGCTATCTTTTTAATCATTTTAATCTCCCCTATCTGAAACTTAGTTATTTTCTTTGCTATGCATAATTATAATACCATATGTATAAATAGTCAAGAATATCTTTTTCTTTTCTAACGTGTGGATAAGATCCTTCATTTCCACAAAACATGTGTTTTGTGTACAAGAGACCTGTGGACAATGTGGATAACTTTGTGGGTAACTTGTTTTATGGGCTTGTACTACCTTTTTACCAGACTTTTTTTGTGGATAAGCTCTTAATGAGTTGTTAATAGCTTAACATATCAACGTATGTTCGAGATAAAATGACAAAAAACAACCGTGTAAGCTATCTTACACGGTTGGATATAGTCGTTGTTAAAGTCCTTTTGCTACTTTAATAACATTTTCTACTGTCAGACCATATTTTTCAAATAGGAGTTCTGCTGGTGCTGATTCACCAAAGTGATCAATTGCAATAACATCCCCATCTAGTCCCACATACTTGTGCCATCCAAATGATGCTCCTGCTTCTACTGCTAGGCGCTTTGTTTTGTTTTTTGGGAATATGCTGTTTTTGTATGCGTCAGATTGCATTTCAAAGACATCCATTGACGGCATACTAATTGCTGCTACTTTAATACCTTCTTGGGCTAATTTGGCTGATGCTTCTACAATCAGTTGTACCTCTGACCCAGTTGCAACCATAAGAATGTCTGCATCTTGGGGTTGAATCTCACTCACAACATAGGCACCTTTTAGGGCCTCTTTTCCTGATTTATCAAGTACTGGTAAGTCTTGACGTGTTAGAACAAGTGATGTTGGGTGATCTGTACTTGTCACTGCATGGTACCAGGCTGCCGCTGTCTCTCTTGAGTCTGCTGGCCTAAAGGTTACCATGTTTGGCATACTTCTAAGCATTGCTAGGTGCTCTACTGGTTGGTGTGTCGGCCCATCTTCCCCAACACCGATACTATCATGTGTTAGAACATATGTTACTGGAAGATTCATAAGAGCAGATAGGCGCATGGCATTTTTCATGTAATCACTAAACACAAAGAATGTTGCGCAGTAAACATGTAGTCCGCCGTATACTTTCATCCCATTTGTAATGGCTGCCATAGCATGCTCTCTTACCCCAAAGTGTAAGTTAGGACCAGAATAATCTCTTGCACTAAAAGATCCCTTGCCATTCATAAATGTTTTTGTTGATGGTGACAGGTCTGCTGATCCACCAATTAAATTTGGCATCTTTGTTGCAATGTAGTTAATCATATCTGATGATGATTGACGTGTTGCTTGATTCTTTTCAAGGTTCCAGAAGTCTTCATCATTTAAGAAATCTGGTAAGTCATTATTGTTCCATGCTTCCCATTCTTTTGCTAGCTCTGGGTATGCTTTGGTGTATTCCTCAAAAAGAGCATTCCACTCGTCTTCTTTTTTGCTTCCTTCATTAACAAGCTCTTCCATGTGAGCCCTTACATCTTTAGATACTGTAAACTCTTCTTCTGTATGCACCAAGAATCTTCTTGCATCACGTAAGTTATCAACACCTAGTGGTTCTCCGTGAGCACTTGCTTTCCCTTGTTTTGCTGGGGATCCGTAGCCAATTTGAGTTTTTATTTCTATCATTGTTGGTTGTGTATGATTTGATTTTGCCATCTGAATAGCTTTGTCAATTTCATCAATGTTATTACCGTCTTCTACGAATATTGTTTGCCATCCATAGGCTTCAAAGCGTTTACGAACATCTTCTGTAAAGGCAATATCTGTTTCACCTTCGATTGTTATGTTGTTTGAATCATATAGGACAATTAGCTTGTCTAATTTTAATGTTCCCGCAAGAGACGCTGCTTCTGATGATATCCCTTCCATCATACAACCATCACCTACTAGGGTAAATATATGGTGGTCTACGATAGGCATATCTTTTTTGTTGAAATGCGCTGCCTTAAATTCTTGGGCCATTGCCATTCCTACAGCATTGGCAACACCTTGGCCAAGTGGGCCTGTTGTTGTCTCTATCCCTGCTGTATGACCATACTCTGGGTGACCTGGTGTCAGGCTATCAAGCTGACGGAACTGCTTTAAATCATCCATTGTTAGGCCATAGTCAAATAAGTGGAGCAAAGAGTATATAAGCATAGACCCATGTCCTGCTGATAAAATAAACCTGTCTCTATTTGTCCAGTCTGGATTTTTAGGATTATGATTCATGTTTTTAGCCCATAGGGTGTAAGCCATTGGTGCTGCTCCCATTGGAAGCCCCGGATGCCCTGAGTTTGCTTTTTGAACTGCCTCTGCTGATAAAATACGGATGGTGTCGATTGTTGATTGATCAATTTTCTTCATTAAAATCCTCCTACTTAGTTATGGTTGTATATTTAATTATACTATACTTTTTTTGCAATGTACTTACTTTTTGATATTCTCTTCTAATTCTTCCCAAGTATCTGCTTTAAATGTATAGAGTAACATGGTATCATCACTTATTTTGCCTTTAAAGGAATAGACATTGGTTTCTGCTTTGGCAAGAAGACTGCCCATATTCTCATTATCCCCCAGCAATGTTCCTTTTTCTAAATGAGAGAATATAACACCATTGAAAATAGCAGGGTATAGGGGTAACCCTAATATGGTCCTTATTAAATGGTCATATTGTGATATGTTACAACTTTCATTTGTATAGGCGGCATTTGCTAAAGCATAAGGATGCACATCCCTTACATAGAGTTCTTTGTCATCACTTACTGATATATTAACAGTGAAGGTCCCAACGCCACCTAGAGCCCTTACTGCACGTTTTGCAAGGGCAACAGCCTTCTTTTGGAGTGTTTTGGTTATGCGAGCCGGGACATGACTTTGTATCCAGTCACTGCCATCATAGATATCTTCTGAAACACTATAGGTATATAATTTATTGTTTACGTCTCTGGTTACACCTACGGATAGTTCCATGGATTCTAGGTGTATTTCTTCTACTAGCCAGTAATCCACTTGCTTGTCTTTTTCAATTAGTAAATCTACAATATCTTCGTCTGATAATAAAAGAATTTCATCGGATTGGCTGTTTTTTGTCTGGGTTGTATAATGTTTTGTAATACTAATTGGCAATTCTATATCTTTTAAAAGATCAAGCACTTCTACCTCTGTCTCTAATCTTTTATATTTAATAACCGCTACACCCTTTTGCTCCATTTTCCAAAAAAATCTTTGCCTTGATGATAAGGTCTCTAATACTTCAATTTCTGGGTAGACAGGTATTTTCTCTTTTAACAATGGACTGTAATCATCTGGATCTTCTAATTTTGTTGTAAACACAATGGTATCTGTTCGTTGAATTAGTTTAAATAGGGCATTTTTACTTGGTGGTGTCACTAAGTGCTCATCTGCTATCTTGGATGCAGGGCAATACAAATCTGCATCTACGATGGTGGTCTCAATCCCCTTCTTTTTTGCCTCTAAGCAAAGTAGTGCTGCGTTAATTCCTCCTCCCATTATTCCTATTTTTTCTATCGATATTAAACTCATGTAATCTTTCCCTTCTTGGTTTATTCATATAGCCATTTTATAACTTTAAATGCATTGTCTTTTTTATCTGATATGGCTGGTACTGATATAACAAAATCGTCCCCTAAACCGACACTTTTTAACTTTATATTATTTCTAGAAGATAGGCCATAAACCTTTTCTATGGTTTCACCATTTGGTATTCTCCTAACCAGGTTTTCTTGGTTTGCCTCTAATATCTCCTTTAACTCTGGTTGATCTTCTAAGGATTCATAGATGCCATATTCAATATTTTCAATATATGAATCAAACTTTGATTCCTCAACAATAAGGACATCTATTTCTTTTGCTTGAAACATAAGCATTAATTTTTGATTCATAGCAGCGTCCATAGGAGAGTTTGAATTAAAGTCTACCTGGTGCATACTTAACTCTACTGGACCAAATTCCCCATCACCTTCAATAATACTTTCCATTTCCTTTTTAAGCTGGTCTACTTTGTCCATATCTTGGGCGTAGACCCCCATTACAACAACACTAGCTAGGGGTTCTGGCGGCTGTGGCCCAAACACTTGAATGAGTAAGCTTGATACGATAAATATTGCAAATGCTCCCCCTAGTATATGATAACGATAATACTCCCATATATGTTCTACTTTTTCTTTTTTCGTTAGTTTTTGAAACGTCGTCATTTTATCACTCCCTTTTCCATTATAGCATATTATGTTATACTAATTTAAAGATTGTTAACTTTTTCTAGAGAGGCGTGTATGATATGAACTGGATAGACAAGCTCGAGCGAAAATTTGGCCGATTTGCCATACCAAATTTAATGTTACACATTATAGTAGCCCACGCTATTATTCTTATTTTAACTGCTTTGCAACCATCGTTTGGCGGCATCTTAGTCAGTAAGTTGATTCTTGTTCCAAGTCTTGTTTTAAAAGGGGAAATTTGGCGACTTGTAACCTTTATTTTTATTCCCCAGAGTATGGGATCAATTTGGTCAATCCTTGCCTTGTTTTTCTACTACTCTATTAGTAACTCCTTAGAGCACCAATGGGGTTCTTTCAAATTTAATCTTTATTATTTAATTGGGATTTTAGGAACAATTGCTGGCTCAATGATTTTTGATATTACCGGGACACCCATGTTCCTTAACTTAACTTTGTTTTTGGCCTATGCAAAGTTATTTGGTGAGAGCACCATTTATTTGTTTTTCATTTTACCTGTTAAGATTAAATATTTAGCCTGGTTATACTGGGCAATGAACATTTTTAATGCCCTAATGGGCGGATTGGCTGGCATTGTCTTGCTAGCGGTCTCTTTAGCCAACTACTTCTTGTTTTTTGGAAGGGATAATATTCGCTCTACAAAAACAAAAAAACAAGTTAACCAGCGTCAAAGACAGTTTAAAAAGGACAGGCCCACTGTCATCCAAATTCACAGGTGTAGTGTTTGCGGTATCACAGACCGGGACGACCCAGACATGGACTTTCGCTACTGTTCTAAGTGTGATGGACACTACGAGTACTGTATGGACCACATATTCGAACATGAACACAAATAAATCAAATAAAACAGTGCTACTACCTAGTAAGCTCATCTTACTAGGTCCTAGCACTTTTTTGTCGCTATCTTCTTATTTTATTTCAGTCTTTATTACTTCTATTGCCTTTTGTAATTGCAAGTCTTCAGCGTCTTCTAGTTTAGGCTTGAGTAAAAGTTCTAATGGCAAGACTACTTCATAATCCGGGTCCACACCAACACCATCAATAGAAATATCATTTGGTGTGTAATACTTGGATGTGGTTACTTTAATGCCTGAGCCGTCTGGTATGGGCAATATGGTTTGCACAACCCCTTTACCATAAGTCGTTGTCCCTACAAGCTTAGCCCGGTTTCGGTCCTTTAGGGCCCCTGCTAGTATTTCTGATGCACTGGCACTGTTTTCATTAATCAGTAGTGTGATTGGGATATCTATTTGTCCTGGTCCTGATTTTAAGGTTTGCACCTTATTATTTTTGTCTTTTGTATAGACAATCATCCCTTCAGCTAGCAACTCATCACTTATGTCGGCAACAATATTTAAAAGCCCACCTAAGTTATCCCTCACATCAATGATAACACCTTTTGCATTTTTTGCTTGTATTTCGCCTAATGCCTTCATAAACTGCTCATAGGTTACTTCATCAAACTGTTTGATATGAATATAACCAATATCATCTTCTAACATCTTATGGTCTACTGTTGGATAGACAACATTTTCCCTTGTGATTGCTATATCCATCATCTTATTTTCTGATGGCCTAAATACCTTGATATTAACAATGGTGCCTGGTTCACCTTTTATAATCTTAGGTGCCTCATCAAAATTTTCCATACTTAAAGCTACCCCTTCAGCTTCTACAATCTTATCCTTTGGCAAAAGCCCTGCTTTCGCTGCTGGGGAATTTTCAAAAACCTGTACGGCAGTAATAAGCTTATCTGTTTGATCAACTTGCA
>CAZLPH010000115.1:0-7645 GCA_964561345.1 uncultured Candidatus Epulonipiscium sp. | reverse complement strand
GATATCCAGGTGCAGCTATTATGCCATTATATGAAGCATTAAGAACGTCAGGTATCCATCATGTCCTCGTACGCCAAGAACAAGCAGCAGGGCATAGTGCAAACGGATACGCAAGAGTTAAGGGTGAGGTTGGTGTCTGTGTCGTAACATCAGGTCCAGGCGCAACTAACATCATAACTGGGATTGCTACAGCATACATGGACTCTATTCCTTTGGTTGTTATTACAGGGCAAGTTAAATCTCATGTAATAGGTAAAGACGTATTCCAAGAAGTAGACATTACAGGCGCTACAGAACCTTTTATTAAACATAGTTATCTTGTAAAAGACGCCAGTCAAATACCAAGAATCATCAAAGAGGCTTTTTACATTGCAAAAACAGGCAGGCCAGGACCCGTTTTAATTGACATTCCAATGGACGTTTTCGAAGAACAAATTGATTACACCAATGATGAAGTGGACATTAGAGGGTACAAACCCACCAAAGAAGGTCATGTGGGCCAGGTAAAAAGAGCCATTAAAGCACTAGAGAAAAGTGAAAGGCCAGTCATATGTGCAGGTGGCGGAATAAAAATTGCAAAAGCTGAAAAAGAGCTAATAGAATTTATTGAAAAAACAAAAATTCCTGTGGTTAACACCTTAATGGGAATTGGAATCGTTCCGACAAAACACCCCTATAACCTTGGGATGATTGGAAGCCATGGATTTCCCCTAGGAAACGATACCTTAAATAAAGCCGATACTGTTATATTTATTGGCGCAAGAGTTTCAGATAGAAGTATTATACCCGCAAATACTTTTAGTGAAGATGTTCAGATTATCCATATAGATGTAGATCCTGCAGAGATAGGTAAGAATACCCATGCCAGTATTCCCCTTGTAGGAGATGCCAAAAATATCTTAAAGCAAATGGTAGAAATAGCAAATGAATTAGATACAAAAGACTGGGTTGAAGGCATGAGGGCTAAGCACCCAGTAGCAGAAGAAAAGCACCAATATGAGAATGCTATTAATCCAAAATTAATGATCCAAGAATTATCAAAATTATTACCAGATGATGCTATAATAGTAGGAGATGTTGGTCAAAACCAAATGTGGGCTGGAAGACACGTCGAGATGAAGGGAACAAGGCAGTTTTTAACATCAGGAGGCCTAGGAACAATGGGCTATGCACTTCCTGCTAGTTTAGGGGTATGTATGGCAGATAAAGACCGCATAGTCGTATCAGTTATGGGCGATGGTGGTTTCCAAATGAGTTTTAGTGAGCTAGCCACAATGATGCAAGAAGGTCTAAAACCAATCATCATATTATTTAACAATACAAAACTTGGAATGGTTCATGAGATGCAGTACAAAAACTACAACAAAGAGTACGGCGTAGACTTAAACTGTAACCCAGATTTTGCTATGATTTCAAGAGCCTATGGTATCGAAACAGCCAAAATCAGTAACCCAGATGAGATGATGGACGTACTACATGCAGCAGTTAATTGTGACGGACCATTTTTAATAGAATGTATTGTTGATCCAAGAGAATCTACACTATAGAAGAAATCCAAAAGAAGGGGTGCTAAGATGAAAAAACATGTCCTATCCGTTCTAGTAGAAAACCAAGCAGGTGTACTTAGTAGGATATCCGGTTTATTTAGCCGAAGAGGGTACAATATCCACAGTTTATCCGTTGGAGAAACAGAAAACCCAAGCATATCAAGGATGACCATTGTTGTTGAGGAGAGCGTTCAAACATTAGAGCAAATTAAGAAACAACTCAACAAACTAATCGACGTTATAAAAATTATAGAACTCAAAAATGAAACAGCCGTTTACAGAGAGCTGGCCCTTATTAAGGTAAGAACAGACAAAGATAGTAGGGCAGAAATTATTGAAGTTGCCAATATCTTCAGGGCAAGAATTATTGATGTGGATAGCGAGTCCCTAATGGTAGAAGCAACTGGGGACCAAAGCAAACTAACAGCCCTGATCGATATGTTAGAGCCATTTGGCCTAAAAGAAGTTATTAGAACAGGCATCACAGCCCTAGAGCGGGGTAACAAAGAGCTCAAAATGAACTAAAGTAGAAATGTGTTTAAGAGCGGCAAAAGTTGCTTTTTACAATATAAACAATTGTTTAAAATTCAGAGGAGGATTTATTATTATGGCAAAGTTATTTTATGCAGAGGATTGTAATTTATCATTATTAGAAGGAAAGACAGTAGCAATTATCGGGTATGGTAGCCAAGGACACGCACATGCTCTTAACCTTAAAGATTCAGGTGTTAAAGTAGTTGTTGGTTTATATGACGGTAGTCCATCATGGGCAAAAGCAGAAGCAGCAGGTCTTGACGTTATGACAGCAGCAGACGCAACAAAAGCAGCAGATTTAATTATGATCCTAGTGCCAGACGAGCGCCAGGGAGCACTTTACACAAAGGATATTGAAGCAAACCTAACAGCAGGAAAAACACTTGCATTTGCTCACGGATTTAACATCTTATACGGACAAATTGTGCCACCAACAGATGTTAACGTTGTAATGATTGCACCAAAAGGACCAGGCCATACAGTTCGTAGCCAATACGAAGAAGGCAGAGGGGTTCCATGTCTGATTGCAGTAGAACAAGATGCATCAGGTAACGCACAAGATTTAGCACTTGCATATGCAGCAGGCGTGGGCGGAGCAAGAGGTGGAATCTTAGAAACAACATTTAAAGAAGAAACAGAAACAGACCTTTTCGGAGAGCAAGCAGTTCTTTGTGGTGGTGTGACAGAGCTTATGAAAGCAGGATTTGAAACCCTAGTAGAAGCAGGATACCAACCAGAGAGTGCATACTTTGAGTGTGTACATGAGATGAAACTGATCGTTGATTTAATTAACGAAGGCGGATTTGAGTACATGAGATATTCAATCTCAGATACAGCAGAATACGGCGACTACACAGTAGGAAAGCGTATTATTACACAAGATACAAGAGACGAGATGAAAAAGGTTCTAGGAGAAATCCAAGACGGTACATTTGCAAGAAACTGGATCTTAGAAAACCAAGCAAACAGACCATACTACCGTTCAGTACGCAGAATTGAAGCAGAAACAGAAGTTGAAACAGTTGGTAAGCAGCTTAGAAAAATGATGAGCTGGGCAACAGACAACAAATAATAAATATTAACATAGGGGGTTACTTTTATGACTAGGCAGATTCAAATTTTTGATACAACACTAAGAGATGGTGAACAATCACCAGGATGCAGTATGAACATTCATGAAAAACTGGAGATGGCAAAACAACTTGAACTGCTTAAAGTAGACGTAATAGAAGCTGGATTTGCTATTGCATCACCTGGTGATTTTGCAGCTGTAAAAGAAATTGCAGGCATTGTCAAAAATGCCACAGTTGCCAGTTTAGCCAGAGCACTTACCAAAGATATTGACCGTGCATGGGAGGCTGTTAAAGGCGCAGCTTCACCAAGAATTCACACCTTTATTGCAACCTCAGACCTTCATATGCAGTACAAACTGCGTATGACCGAAGAAGAAGTACTAAAGCAGGCAGTGGCAATGGTTAAGTATGCAAATAAGTATTGCAGTGATGTAGAATTTTCAGCTGAAGATGCGACAAGAAGTAATCCGGCATTTTTATACAGGGTACTTGAGGCTGTTATAGGTGCAGGGGCAAAAATCGTTAACATACCGGACACTGTTGGCTATACAACCCCTGAAGAGTATGCAGGGCTAATTACAGACATTCGAAACAACGTACCCAACATTGATAAGGCTATTATTTCAGTCCACTGCCATGATGATCTAGGCCTTGGGGTAGCCAACTCTTTAGCAGCAGCTAAAGCAGGGGCAGGCCAAATAGAGTGTACCATTAATGGCATTGGGGAGCGGGCAGGTAATGCAGCCCTTGAAGAGATTGTGATGAACATGCATACCCGAAGAGATTACTACAATATGGCCTTTAATATTGATACAACTCAAATTGCCCATAGTAGTAAACTATTATCTTCTATAACAGGGGTTAAGGTTCAACCAAACAAGGCAATTGTTGGGGAAAATGCCTTTGCTCATGAGTCAGGTATTCATCAGCATGGTATGTTAGCCAACAAAGAAACATATGAAATTATGACGCCAGCTTCCATTGGACTTGCAGAAAACAAGATGGTTCTTGGTAAGCACTCAGGCAAACATGCCTTTGTGGATAGGCTTAAATCTTTAGGTTACACATTAGATGACCAAACAGTTGATGAAGCATTTGAGCAGTTTAAAAAACTTGCAGATAAAAAGAAGGTTGTTAGTGATTGGGATATTGAGGCACTTGTCTATAGAAAGAACCTATACATTCCTGAAACCTATACCTTTAACCGCTTTGTTATTAATGCAGGAAACAGCATCACAACAACATCAGCTGTTCGTTTAATGAAAAATGATGGTGAGATGCTAGAAGCCATTACATCATCAGTTGATGGGCCCATCGATGCATCATACAAGGCCATTGACCAATTGGTTGGCATGGATTTTGATTTAGAAGATTTTTTAATTAGTGCCGTTACAGGGGGCACGGATGCCCTAGGTGAAGTGAATGTGAAAATACGAAAAGGTGAAGCCATCTATAATGGCCACGGTGTGAGCACTGACATTGTAGAGGCTAGTATTTTGGCATATGTAGGGGCAATTAACAATATGATGTATGACATTAGCCTGGTTGATAAAAAAGACTAAATGATCATTAAAAACCTTATAAAGTTGCAGAAACCACATTGTTTCTGCAACTTTATTATTAAATTGTAATAATACAATGTGATGTGGTATAATAAAATAATATAACATTTTTAATGGAGGGAAACAAATGGCGTATAATATTGTAACGATTCCAGGGGATGGAATAGGACCAGATATTACCAGAGAGGCGATTGTTGTACTAGAAGCCATCGGTAAAAAATACAATCACACATTTAACTTTGAAGAGGTACTAGCAGGAGGAATAGCCATTGATACAGTTGGTGAGCCCCTTCCAAAAGAAACCTTAGACAAGTGTAAGGCAGCAGATGCCATTATTTTAGGGGCAGTAGGTGGCCCTAAATGGGATCATCTTGCAGGCGTAGAAAGGCCAGAGCGTGCCCTTCTTAGTATAAGAGCTGAACTTCAGTTATTTGCAAACCTTAGGCCAGCCCTATTACATAAGGAGCTCAAAGATGCTTGCCCCCTTAAGCCAGAGATTATCGGGGACCACCTTGATATGCTAATTGTCCGTGAATTAACAAGTGGCATATATTTTGGAGACCAGGGCAGAGTAGAAGAAGATGACTCAGCTTATGATGTCCTATACTATAACCGCCATGAGATTGACCGTGTCCTTCGTGTTGGATTTGAAACAGCTATGAAAAGGGATAAGAATGTGGTTGTTGTGGATAAGGCCAACGTACTTGAAACCTCTAAGCTGTGGCGTGAAGTAACCAAAGAAGTGGCTAAGGATTACCCTGAAGTTGACTACTCCCATATGTATGTGGACAATGCAGCCATGCAACTTGTTAGAAATCCAAAGCAATTTGACGTTATCATTACAACCAATATGTTTGGTGATATTTTATCAGACGAAGCCAGTATGTTAACAGGATCAATCGGTATGTTAGCATCAGCAAGTCTTGGAGATGGCACCCTTGGTATGTACGAACCGATTCATGGTAGTGCCCCAGATATTGCAGGAACGGACAAAGCTAACCCAATTGCAACGATTTTATCAGCGGCAATGATGCTCAAGTACTCCTTTAACCTTGAAGAGGAAGCCAAAGCCATAGAAGATGCTGTTACAAGAATCCTTGAAGAAGGCTACAGAACACCAGATATAATGAGTGACGGCAAAAAACTAATTGGAACAGCAGAAATGGGTAAGCGAATTGCCCGGGCTATTTAATGAGTACCATTTAATAAGAAATTTTAAGCAGGAAAAATATAGAAGGTAAAAAATGAGATAACCGAAGGGAGATACAACAATGAGAAGTGACCGTGTTAAAACAGGAATAGACAGAGCGCCCCACCGTTCATTATTTAAAGCAATGGGCTATACAGACCAAGAAATCAAAGCACCCCTAATTGGTATTGTAAGTGCAAAGAGTGAAATTGTACCAGGTCATATTCACCTAGATACAATTGTAGAAGCTGTCAAAACAGGGATTCGCATTAAGGGCGGAACACCAATCGAAATTCCGTCAATCGGTGTATGTGATGGGATTGCAATGGGACACGTTGGAATGAACTACTCCCTTCCAACAAGAGAGCTTATTGCAGACTCTATTGAGTCCATGGCAATGGCCCACGGATTTGATGCTTTAGTCCTTGTGCCAAACTGTGACAAAATTGTTCCGGGCATGCTAATGGCAGCGGCCAGACTTAACATTCCGACCATCGCAATTAGCGGGGGGGCAATGTTATCAGGTAAAGTTGGGGATAAAAGAACCAGTTTATCCGACGTATTTGAAGCAGTAGGAGCCGTTAATGCCGGTAAAATGAGCGAAGAGGAACTACTTGAATATGAAAACAATTCATGTGCAAGCTGCGGGTCATGTTCCGGTATGTTTACAGCAAACAGCATGAACTGTATGTGTGAAGTACTTGGCATTGCCCTTGAAGGCAACGGCTCACTACCAGCTGTCTACGCCGAGCGAATTCGCCTTGCAAAAACAGCAGGAATGACCATTATGGATACTTTAGAACAAAATATAAGGCCAAGAGATATCCTAACCAAAGAAGCATTTGAAAATGCCTTAACAATGGATATGGCACTTGGCTGTAGTACCAATACAATGCTACACTTGCCAGCAATTGCCCACGAGGCAGGGGTTAAAATTAACCTTGAAATGGCTAACGATATTAGTAATAAAACGCCAAACCTTTGTAAACTTGCACCAGCAGGGCCATACTTTATGGAAGACCTACACGCAGCAGGTGGTATCTATGCCGTTATGAAGGAAGTTAGCAAGAAAAATTTATTAAACTTAGACCTTATAACCGTTACAGGAAAAACAATCGGTGAGCAAATAAAAAATGCTGTTAACAAAGACCAAACAGTTATTCGTCCTATTGATAATCCATTTAGTAAGTCAGGTGGAATTGCAGTTTTAACAGGTAACTTAGCACCAGATAGCTGCGTTGTAAAGCGCTCAGCAGTAGCCCCTGAAATGATTAAATTCAGTGGACCAGCCAGAGTCTTTAACTCAGAAGAAGAAGTAAGTGCAGCCATATTAGCTGGAAAAGTTGAAAAAGGGGAAGTGCTTGTTATTCGCTATGAAGGCCCAAAAGGTGGACCAGGCATGAAAGAAATGCTAGCACCAACAGCGGCTCTTGCAGGAATGGAACTAGACAAAGATGTTGCCTTAATTACAGATGGCCGTTTCTCAGGGGCAACAAGAGGGGCGTCTATTGGCCACGTCTCACCAGAAGCAGCAGAAGGCGGCTTAATTGGCCTTGTCAATGACGGCGATATTATTTCTTTTGATATGAATGCTTGTACAATTGAGCTTGAAGTATCGGACGAAGAAATAGCAAAAAGAAGAGAGAATTGGATTAAACCAGAACCTAAGATTACATCCGGTTACTTAGCAAGATACGCAAAGCTTGTAACCTCAGCCAATACAGGGGCGGTTTTTGCAGA